>CAYMLT010000034.1:0-17592 GCA_964391265.1 uncultured archaeon | reverse complement strand
TACGATCGGAAATGATGAAGTAGCCTTCTTCGTCCATATGTCCGATATCGCCTGTCAAAAAGAAGCGTTTGCCATTGATATCGCGCATAACTTCTGCAGTTTCCTTTTCCTTATTCCAGTACCCCTTCATTACCTGTGGGCCGTGAACGGCAATTTCACCAGTTTCGCCGGGTTCTAGAACCTTTGTTCCTGTTTCGATATCGACAATATATGCGATTGTGTTTGAAATAGGCTTTCCGATTGAACCGAATTTCCTATCAGCTCTTGTAGTTGGATTGATGTGGGTGACAGGTGAGGTTTCACTAAGACCATATCCTTCGAAGAGGATTGCTCCTGTAACCGCCTCAAATTTCTTCGCCAGCTCGGGAGGAAGTGGTGCTGCGCCAGAACTGCACACTTTGATAGAACTTAGATCATGCTTTGACACGTTAGGATGATTCACAACTCCTGCGTACAGCGCTGGTACACAGTTGAAGATGGTTCCTTTGTTATCATCAAGTTCCTTCAATAAATCCGCAAGTGGTGGTTTTCCTCCTCTGGGGTCAGGGATAGCTACTAATCTGCAGGCCAATTCTGTAGACATTAGCATGGTAAGGGTTAGCCCATAACTATGATACCATGGTAGAGCTCCAACAAAAACCTCCGTATCTCGCTGTATCTTCTTTGGTGCATCTATATCATCAGGTGACAGATTCACCCACTCATAGACCTGGTGTACATTAGATACCAGATTACTATGCATGAGCGCCGCACCCTTTGGAGTCCCAGTGGTGCCTCCAGTGTAGAGAATCAGTGCTAGGTCATCGGGGCTCACTTTGACATCCGGAGCAATCGGTTCTGTATTCTCTATGATATCGTCGTAAAAGACTGTGATGTCGTCTTTGTAGTACGGGCTCTTTGGAATCTTTCCAATGAGACCTCCGATGACCGCCTTTATCTTAGGAAGGAATCTCTTCACATTGCATATTATCACTGTCTTTACATCTGTACCCTCTATCGCTTCATACGCTGTCGGCGTAAACGATGGATGGTCCATCACAAAGACTGCTGACACTCCTGCGTCCTTTAATTGGTAGTTCAATTCTCCTGCTTTGTATGATGGATTACATGTTACAACAGTGGCTCCAGTCTTTAATGCTCCAAAGAAGACGGACGGATAGTGAGGCAGATTAGGTAGAAAAATAGCAACTTTGTCTCCCTTCTTTATCCCACGACTTGCCAAAAAGTTGGCAATCCTATTTGCATCGTCTCTAACCTCTCTGTAGGTCCAAGATTGCCCACTATATACAACATATGGATTATCCCCTTTTGTATCTGCGGCTCGGTCCAGCATCGCAAAAATCGGCTCTTGAGGAATCTCAATTTCTTTCCTGACATCCTCCGGCCATCTATGCTTATGCCAAAGATATTCTTCCATTTCTCTCTTCTCCATAAATTAACGAGGGTATGTTAACCCTGCATATCCCTCCCTTACTACAATCGTCATTGATATGTCCTTCCCCCATAGGAATTTTGCGATTTCTGATGGAAAATGGCCGTATTCTGGGTTCAGCACAACAGATAAGACTGCAAGAGCGAGAGGAGTAACACTCCTAAGATACACTAGCAGGATGGTGATTGCATTGAGCTATGGAGAAGTCATTGAGAACTCAATACAGCGTCTTCGAAACCTGACACAAAAGGGTGGATTGATTGTAGGATATCTCTATCCTCATACACCCATTGAATTGCTAATGGCCCATGGATTGACTCCTTCTCTTATGCGTGTTAATCCATCTACCACCGCTGGTTTTGAGGATAGTCTTCAAACATTCTCTTGTTCGTTTTCAAGGAACATGTACTCTCAACGTGCAAATGGAGAACTATCTTCACTAAGTGGTGTGCTCTTTCCTGGAAATACGTGCGATGCACTGCAAAATGTTGCAGACGTTTGGCGCTATCGTTTTCCTGATGACAAAATCCTACGTTTAACGTATCCTGCTACTATACAGACAGAGCACTCCGTGGAGTTCTTGGCCAACGAATTGAGAATATTAAGTGAAACTATTACTGAAACGTTTGGAAAGCCTATTTCTGCCACGGAGCTATCTGATGCCGCATCAGTTGTAAATGATTTCCGAGAAATCATGCAATTTCTATATGCAGCACGGATTTATGATTCGACTGCCATTTCCTACACTGAGTTGGTAAGAATGCTGCGTGATTTTCTTACCGCTCCAGAGAGAAACATTGTTGATGAAATGACTGAGAGCTATCGCTCAATACGTCAGATGCTGGAAGATAATGGAAACCTGAAATCCGTTGATTTGTTGAAAGAAGGTCTCCTGAGAAGGGACTTAGAAAAGGTTGTTGTACCAAACGTGCAAGATGGTCCAAGAATTGTCATTGCTGGTGGAATGGTTGAGCCACAGGCAATCGCATCGCTCGTTAATGGACTCGATGACGTTTCGGATAGCATAATCGCGTTGGATCTTCTCAGTTTTGGCTATAAGACAGTCTTTACCCCCAAGATACTGATACCTCCGAACCAGAGAGGGCTCAAACCAATAGGCTCTGCACCCGAACAGCATTACGGAGGCCCATTCAAAGCCATGGCAAGGTCGATTCTTGGAGCCCCTCTCGAACCCACACAAGAAGGACTTTCAAATCGATTAGATTTTCTTAAACAGTTGCTTGTGAAAGTCGGTGCACATGGACTTGTGGTGTGCGAGCAGTCCTTCTGTGACCCAGACGAGTTTGAAGCACCATCCCTTGAGAAAGCTGCAGAAGATGTTGGGATTCCGTCTTTGCGCTTTCCAATAGATCCTGAGCTCTCAGATAGAGGACGTCTTGAGGGTAGGTTACAGACATTTCTAGAAACTATTGAAGATAGGGAGGCCTGATAAGAATGACCGAAGAAAAGGCATACAGACGACTTGAATCATCAAAACAGCTTCAGCAGATTTCTTTCATGCATATGCTTGAAGGTCACAACGCGAGCGAAGAAGGCAAGCTTGCATGGGTGACATCTGGTTTCCCAGTAGAGATTCCAGTTGCTATGGACGTAGGAGTGGTTTATCCTGAGCAATATGCAGCAGTAGTAGGAGCGAATAAAGTCGGTCCAACTGTCTGTGGGTTTGCTGAAAATTATGGTTATTCTAATGAATTGTGTTCCTATGCTCGAGCAAGCATTGGATCTGTACTGAAACCATCCGAGAGCCCTATGGACGGGCTTCCCAAACCTCAAGCCCTTCTAGCGTGTAACAATATTTGTGGAACTGTTCTCAGATGGTATGATGCGGTTTCCGAACTCACCGGAGCCCCTGTGCATCTCTTTGATACTCCTGCCTTAGATGTCGAACAGCAACCACATCATATTGAATATGTGCGTCATGGAATAGAGAATCTTGTAGAGTTCCTATCAACTACACTCGGAGCAGAACTAACTGAAGAGCGTCTAAAGGAAACAGCTGTGCTTTCATCAAAAGCTATCAGACTCTGGGGAAAGTCTCTGGAAGCTTGCAAAACCAAACCAACGCCCTTGAACTGCGCAGATCGATTTCTTACAATGGCCCCCGTAGTTTCTTCGAGAGGAAAGGAGTATTGTGTAGATTTCTACCAAACTCTCTATGATGAAGTAGAGGGTCGCATGAAAGATGGAATAGGTGCAATAAAGGATGAGAAGGTCCGACTCCTCTGGGACAATATTCCTCCTTGGTTTCAGATATTCCGATTCTTCAATGGAATGGCACAAAGAGGAGTTGCTTTCCCCGCAGACACTTATACCCATGCATGGTCCGGAGCCATTGAAGGTGATGACCTCTATGGAAGTGTAGCTCAAATTTACAGTAATGTGTACTTGAATAAAGGACTGGAAGCAAAGGCTGACAAGATGGAGCAGCTCATAAATGATTACGACCTTGATGGATTCATGATGTTTTCTGTTCGTTCTTGTAAGAGGTACTCTCTTGGACAGATGGTTACAAAAGAGATTGTAACCGAGAGAACTGGTGTGCCCGGTATAATTATTGAAGGCGATATGGTGGATAGTCGTTTATTCAATGAAGCTCAAATTGGAACACGAGTAGATGCACTCCTTGAGATGTTTGTATGAGGTACTCTTTATGGCAACTGGCAAACTTGGGATTGGCGTTGATGTGGGCTCCACAACAACAAAAGCGGTGCTCATCGATCATATTGGTACCGTCCTTGCCACGCATCTAATGAATACAGGTGCAACTGCAGAAGCTGCCGCTGTCAAGTGCATTGATGAGATATGTAAGAAAGCCAAAATATCTCCAGAAGATGCAACTATCATTGGTACTGGATACGGACGGTTTCTTGTCGGGAATGCAAATAGGAAGATAACGGAGATCACATGCCATAGCGTTGGAGTGCACCACCTTAATCCAGACATACGCCTTCTCATCGATGTCGGTGGTCAAGATTCCAAGGTCATCAGGATAGGCTCAAAAGGAAGGCCTGAGGATTTTGAGATAAACGATAAATGCAGTGCCGGAACAGGGAGATTTCTAGAGGTGATGGCTCGGGTTCTTGAGGTATCGATGGATGAGCTGGGCCCTCTTGCTCTAAAATCGAATTCTCCTTGTGATATCAGTAGCACTTGTACGGTCTTCGCTGAGAGTGAGGTCATAGGTCGTATCGGTGCAGGTGCCACACCTCAAGACATAGCCGCTGGCATTCATGCATCAATGGCTTCAAAGATTGCAACCCTTTCTAAAAGAGTGGGCATTATTGAACCAATAGGGGTTACTGGAGGAGTATCTCTAAACCCTGCATTCAGATATTATATCTCCAAGCAGCTTGGTCATGAGCTCTGGATGCCTAAAGAGCCACAATTGACGGGTGCTCTAGGTGCAGCTGTATTGGCGCTCAAGGAATAGTACGGGCTCCGTACCAATATCATATGGATGCTCTGAACTGCACTCTTATATTATGTTTTCCGCAGATACTGAATAAGGTGAGGACTATTGACCAAGTTTCCTCCAATCATGGCTGCTAGAAGAGTTTCAGGAACTCTTATTCTTCTGATATTGACAATGACATTCCTCTCGCCTGCGAATGCAATTGCCCAAGAAGAACCTGCTGCGCTCATCAATGGATTGAGTGGCGTGAATGTAGCTGTATACACAGGTAATCAGGTTCTCAGTCATAGCTTTACAGCTCTCAAAAATATGTTTGAATGGATGAATGCCTCAGCAGAAGCTATCTCAGCCTCGCGCATCAAAGATGGCTGGTTAGATAATTATGACATTCTTGTTTTTCCTGGCGGACCCCAATCAAGCTATGCCAGTGAATTAGAAGATGAGGGAAAAGAAATAATCGTCGATTTTGTGAAGAATGGTGGTTCCTATTTTGGTGTTTGTGGTGGCGCGAACTTTGGTGCCAGTTCTCTTCGTTTCCTTGATGGTTCTGTACGTAGTGCCAATGAACTGGGGGATGAACAACACCTGACCATTATGCATATCAATCGCAGCTCAACAGGACCTGACCTTTCAGAGTGTCCAGAAAATGTTTCAACAATGTATTGGTATTCATCATATTTTGACGCTTACAATGAATCTACAATAATTCCCATTGCAAGATATGACCACAATGATGAACCTGGCATGATAGCAATCAAATACGATTATGGAACAGTATTCCTTTCCAGTCCACATCCTGAGTATGAGGAGGGTGAGAATCGAGACGGAACTGCTTTTGGTGATTATCTTCTTGATCCTGATTCTGAGTGGGAAATGCTACTACAGGTTTCTCGATGGCTAATTGAGGCATCACCAGAAACAACTCCTGCAATTTCAGAGCCTCTGGATTTTGTTCCAATCGCGATTATCTCTGGTAGTGTTATTGCTATTGTTGTAGTACTGGTTGCGATAACGAAATGGAAACGCGGTTGAGATACGCAATCCAACAAATATGAACTATCTTGCTGTAAAATCACACTCCGTATGAGATTGGATTAATATACTCCCAGCTATTTGTGTCGATGTGGTTTTGGAGATGTTCGAGGATGACCAGTCTACCAATCCTGAGGGATTCGTTCAAGTCGGAAAGACCTTGCTTCGCAATCCTTTTGTCTTGCTCTGGATATTAGCGATAGTCATTCTTGGCACGATTTCAGTGGTCCTTGGCATACCGATGCCTTCTGTATTTGCTCTTCACTCACCGGTTATTTATCTGCCATTACTTCTGCTTATTCCCTTCATTATCAAGTTTACAGACAGCAGTGATAACAGGAAGTTGCCATCGTTGAAGGGGTGGCACATACTACTTCTATTTGCCATAGTGATGATTTCACTTTTCACTAGTCGTGTTGATTTCTTTCTTGATCTCTATATATCCTTCCTCTTCTTCTTTGCAATCCCGTTTCTATTGGCTATCCTTCTATTCAAAATTCCAATCAAAAATCTTGGAATCCGGGGGAATCTCAAAGATATCCTCTCCGCTCTGTATCTCGGTATCGGTTACAGTGTTTTGATATTCATTCTAGTTGGCTACAACGAATACACCGAATCTATGTATTGGATCGGGGGACCATCTGCCTTTGGTTTCATCCCTGCTGTTCTCCCTCTTGCAATTTTTGTATTTCTGGTTCTTGTGGCAATTCCCGAAGAATTTCTATTCAGAGTTCTTATTCAGAGTAGTTTGGTTGAACGGATAGGTGACATCAACGGCATATTAGCTGCATCATTGATTTTTGGATCAGTTCACATTCCCACGAACTTTCTTTCTCTCATGCTCATACCAGAAATGTCTAACCTTGCCTTGGGGGGAGCAATTATGATTGCATTTCTCGCCCAAGCACAGGTTGGCGTAATATTCGGAGTTGCGTGGCATCGCACAAAAAGCCTCATCCTTCCTGTCACATTGCATACAATACACAATCTGGTTGAGATGTTACCATTGTTCCTTGCTATCTTTCTTGGGATCTACTTCACATGGCTGTAATTATGCCTCTAAAGCAGCTCTTCCAGCTTCTAATCCTAATTCCAGTGCCTTGAAGTTTGTATCAACAAATCTTGGCCACCTGTCCTTGACTGCCTGTCGAAGACCATCAGGTGTGACGATTCCAGTGATTGCAGCTAGAACGCCCAGCATGACGACGTTTGTCGCCTGTTTGTTACCCACTTCCTTCTCTGCAATTCTAGTAGCTGGAACCTTGTAGACCTTTACGCCATCTGGGAGACTACCTTCAATCTCAACAAGGTCTTCGTCAATGATCAGAGTCCCGTTTTCCTTCAGTCCATCAATATACTCAAGATATGCAGCTCTACTGAGCACAACAAAGATATCGGGTTCCTGGACTTTGGGGTAGTCAACCTCTTCATCATCAACTACTATCTCGCTCTTACTAGCGCCACCGCGTGCCTCAGGACCATAGCTTTGAGTCTGAACGCATTGTCTGCCTTCCACAAGTGAGAGAGTTTCACCTAAGACCATTGCCATTGTGACAACGCCCTGTCCACCAAAGCCACCAATTCGAATCTCAGTTCGAACCATCTACTTGCCCTCCCGCATCTTCTCATGGGCTTCCTTAAGCACAGCTGTGTACTCGGGCTTATCAATATCAACGAACTCGCCGCAAACGATACGTTCCTCATAGACCATTTCCGCCTCATGTGGCGGCAGTCCATTCTGGATTTCTGCAACTTCTAGGAGGTGTTTGTGCATGGCAAGCCCGTCTCCATATCGATTCATACGACCAAAAGCGGTAGGACACGCACCTATAATTTCAACAAAAGAGAAGCCTCTCTTCTGGATAGCTTTTTCGATTGATCTTGTAGCCCTTCTAGCTTGCACAGCTGTCCATCTAGCTACAAACGTAGCTCCAGATGATGCGGCAAGTTTGACAAGATTAAAACCGTGTTCTAGATTTCCAATAGGTCTTGGTGATGTTTGAGAGAACATACCGTGCTCAGTGGTTGGGCCGAATTGGCCTCCGGTCATGCCATAGTTCTCGTTATTGACACATACTACGGTGATGTCAATATTCCTTCTAGCCGCATGAATAAAATGATTCCCTCCAATAGCAGCAATGTCACCATCGCCTGATACTACAATTACTTCGAGTTCAGGATTGGCAATCTTTACCCCTTCTGCGAACGCAATAGCGCGGCCGTGAGTGGTATGATATGTGCCTGTCTTGAAGTATCCAGAAGTTCGTCCTGTGCAACCGATTCCACTAATGACAGCAACTTTGTTGAAGTCGAGGCCTAGATTGTCAATTGCACGGGCTATCATATTCGTTACGATACCAATAGAACAGCCGGGGCAATAAATCCAAGGAATACGATCGGTTCGGATGTATTTGGCCATTGGATGTTTTAGTACGGGGGCAGACTCAGTCATGAAGGCTTCACCATATCCCTTGAGCGTCTGGGCTTTTTCGCAACTTATCTCGATAAAAGAGTTGTTGCTCCGGATGTAACAATGTTAATGCCAATTGACTAAGGATACAGATACGATACAAGATCTACTCGACTATATCTACTAGAGGAGTCAACTGAGGGTTAGGTTTATTGCATTGGTATGTCAGATCCGTGCTGGAATCCGTTACGGCATGCTCAATAATCCTATCATCTAGTTTCCTGATTTTACGCGCGATATCAATAATCTCTGACAACGTCAGACCTAGCCGTTTGGCTACAAGAACCAGTTTGGTCTGAGACCGTTTCATTACAATATCTCGAACCAACTGCTCCCAGTGCTTCTTGAAGGATAGTCGTAGGCTGGAAAGAACAACAAAATCAAGCAACCACTTATTTGATGGCTGGCCTAGAGGCGTTGGAGGTCCTTTTTGTTCGCCATCAACAGTGGGTGGCAATACACTTCGATGAATCATTATATCCTTTACAAATGATGTAGTTTCCGTTCTTTTTGAGTACCAATCGGGATTAGTGGCTTGTAGTGTAGTGGTATCAATACTAGGATATCCTTCGTCCTTCCAGAATGATGCAGAATATTCAAATTTCTTTTCCCATCGGCTCCACTTTATATAACGCGATTCATCCAGATTATCCATTCTTTCACGTGCAATTATAGCGTCAGAGGAAAAGGTTCCTGTTGATAATCTTACTAGCAGTGACTCAGATATTCCATCGTTTCCGTCCAAGAATTCTTTCTCAGCCTGTTTCAAAGACTCTTCAGCATATCTCAATTCATCGGGAAAATCCATGAATCTCTCTCCAATTTTGTCTAGGAATTATAACTGCATGTAAGCAAATAAGATATCTGCAACGGACAAATCGATTTGAAAAGGGCATTTAAAAAAAAAACCGAAATCAAGATCGGACTCAGTTATAGCGCACGCTGAAATAGAGATGATACTAGCTATGCTTAGATGTTTTGACGCAAAAGAATCCTGCATTGCTGCAGCGACTCATCGCAATAATAAATGCATAGCAACTAATCATTTATAATAGTTTAAATACGCATTTAATATCGCCCATAGGCTCTTCTGTTGTGAAATATCCTGAATAAATAGCTCCCCGAGTTTTTCGAAATGAGTAAGGATTCAAAAAACCTCAAAGGAAATCAAAAGAGCAGTAGCGAGGTTAAGAAACTTCCAATTGAACAAGATGCCTACTATCGCATTATTACCGAGAAAGTAAAGGATGTCATATGGACTGCAGATTTGAATTTATGCCCTCTTTTCGTCAGTGAATCAGTCGAGCATCTCCTCGGTTATACATCCGACGAGTTTCTTGCAAAGAATGTTGTTGAACTAATGACACCTGAATCTATAATAATATCAAACAAACATCTCTCTGAAGCTCTCGCAATTGAGAATACGGATTCGCAGGACAATCCAATTGGTTTTGAATTGGAATTGTATTGCAAGGATGGATCAAAGGTCTGGGTCGAGGTCTGGAATACTTTTCTCCGTAATGAGTATGGGGATATCCATTCTATTCTAGGAGTTGCCAGAGATATTACAGAGAGGAAAAAGGTAGAAGAGGCACTTCGAGAATCTGAGATGCAATATCGAACCTTAGTTGAAGACTCGGTAGAAGGAATTTCAATTTCTGTTGCTGATCCCCTGCATTTCGTATTTGTTAATCCTGCCTTGGCAGAAATGCTTGGATATTCAGTTGATGAGATGCTTTCAATGAATCCAAGTCAAGTCCAAGAGGTTATTCATCCTGAAGATAGAGATGGTTTTTTCAAAGGCTTCCAAGAAACATTGCAAGGAATATCAAGACAACAAAGAAATACGGTTCGCGCCATAAGAAAAGATGGCAATGTAATCTGGGTAGAACTAAGCGCCAGTTCAGTCGACCACAAAGGAACTCCTGCTGTTCAGGGAACGTTTATCGACATCACTGAACAAAAAAAGAGCGAGGAATTGCTTCAAGACCGAGAAGAGCGATACCGTACAGTGCTTCAATCAATGCAAGATATGATTTTCGTGTATGACAAGAACAACTGCTATAGTCAAATTTATGCGAATGATGAGAGTCTGCTTCCTGCACCCATTAAGGACCTTATTGGAAGATCCGTGACTGATGTCATGCCCCCCAATATGGTAGAAGAGCATCTCCAATTAATCTCAAAGATTCGAAACACTGGAGTTAGTGATTCTTACACCTATGAGATAGAACATGAAGGGAAGCATATATGGTATACATCAATTCTATCCCTTCATGAAGACGGGGAGAGTATCGTATCTGTGGCCCGTGATATTACAGATCGAAAATTCATTGAATTAAGGCTCCAAGAGAGCGAAGAAAAATTCCGACGTATGACACAAACGACTCCTGCTGCGGTATTTGTCAGACTTGGCGGCAAATTCGTTTATGCAAATGAAACGGCTGGAAGAATCTCTGGATATCCTTTAGAGGATCTTGTCGGTATTAATGTATCAAAACTAGTGCATCCAGACCAGCATTCAATGGTTCAGGAACTTATGAATATCCGTGACCGAGGTGGCACAGACACATTCCATTTCGAGCTCAAATTAGTCACTAAAGCGGGAGAAATCCGGTGGTTGGACTATTGGTCCAGTTTGATTGAATATGATGGACAGAATGCAAGTATAGCAACTGCGATAGATATCACAGAGAAGAAGATTGTTGATGATGCTCTTAGAACAAGCCAAGCACTTCTTGCAGAGGCTGAGAGAATCGCCCATCTTGGTAGTTGGGATTGGGATGTTATAAACGACGTTGATATATGGTCTGAGGAAACTCTTCGCATCTATGGTGTCGATGGCGAAAACTTCACACCTACGTATGAGAAATTCCTTCAATTTATTCACCATGAAGATCGAGAGGCGGTTCGCAAGGCTGTACAGGAAGCATTGAATGATGGAAAGCCATACAGCATTAACCACCGCATAGTTAGAACCGATGGTACAATTAGAACTGTTCATGAGGAAGGAGAGGTCACCTACGACGACAAAGGCAGACCAAGTCGAATGCTTGGAACTGTTCTGGATATAACTGAACAAATGGACGCTGAAGAACTCCAGAAGAAGTCTGAATTGATGTATAGAACGTTTGTCCAGAACTTCCAAGGTATTGCATATCAAAGACATATCGATCACTACAAACCGCTGTTTTATCATGGTACAGTTGAACAAATCACCGGATACACAGCTGATGACTTCGTGGATGGGAAAGTCAAGTTAACAGATATCGTAGATGAGGAGAGCCTTAATGTCGTTATCCAAGAAATAAACAATCTACGATCTATTGACGGGTATGTTGCGGATGCAGAATACAAGATACGAACGAAAAACGGAGATGTGCGATGGATCCGGGATACTGCACAAGCTGTGCAATTTGGCAAAGATGAGAATCCGGTTATTCAGGGAGTCCTTATTGATATCACTGCTAGGAAACTCGCTGAAAGATCCACGCAAGAGGCTCGAACACGTGCTGAGTTCTTCAATGACCTCATGGCCCACGACCTGAACAATATACATCAAGGATTGATGTCTGCGCTTGAACTGTTGCTTATGGATTCTGAATTACCAAGTACTGTGGCAAAATTAGCCGAGAATGCATTATCGCAAGTGGAAAGAAGCATTGCTTTGATTCGTAGTGTTCGCAAGTTCTCTTCCATTCAATCCGATTTGCAACCTACTAGGCCAATGGACTTATTCGATACATACAGGGACGCTCTAGATTCTATCCGAAAAACTTTTCCCAAACGAACGATTGCTATTAATACAATTCTAGCGCCTCGAAAATTCAAAGTTATGGCAAATGATTTACTGTTTGATGTCTTCTTCAATATATTCCATAACTCTGTGAAATTTGATAATAACGAGGTAGTCCAGCTTGATATTACAGCAAAACATCTGGACGATGAAAATGCAATCCTAATTCGAATCGATGATAGAGGTCCAGGAATAATTCCCTCTATGAAGAGCAGTATATTAGACCGTCTTGAGCGAACCGCAAGTACAAGCTCTGGAATAGGCCTTACCTTGGTGAAGACAATCGTAGAAAAGTTCGGTGGAGCAGTATGGATAGAGGACCGTGTTCCTGGTGATATTTCTCAAGGTTCAAGTTTTATTTTCAAGATGCCACGTGGGTAGTCCGAGATTAGTATTTTGGCTAGTATGTTTTCCAGGCAAAGCCATGTATATCATGATATTATAGGAGCGGAGTTTAAGGAATACCATTACTTGGACTTGATAGTACTGGAAATTAATGTGACTCGCTTTCGAATCAATAACTTAGATGTCGTTCACTTCTCTAATCTTGTCGAGAATCTCATGTGGCAATTGCGGCATTCCAGCTGGCTTGGTCATCAAATGAACCGGCGTAGGTGCTGCTGCTGATCGTACCATATGATATGCTTGTCCGAGATTCTGTTCTGCGACGATAATGCGGTCAACCTCAGAGGCCAGTGCTGCTACTGCATCCTCTGGGAACGGCCAGATAGTCTTCAGCCGTAACATACCTACTTTAACTCCTTCTGCCCTAGCATCCTTAATCGCCTTTCTTGCACTTCTTGATGGCGTGCCATATGCAATAACACCTATTCTTGCATCATCAAGCATGAACTTTTCAAGTTCAATGATATCGTCTGAATTCTTCAGAATCTTATCCTGTAAACGTGTTACAAGATCAATCTGCACCTTCTCCTTGTCACTCGGATATCCTCGCTCATCATGAGTAAGTCCAGTGGCATAGAATTGGTACTTTGAACCAAGCAGCGCCATAGGAGGAATAAGATCGTCATCCGCCTTGAATGGAAGATAATCTTCAGGTGGACCGGAGGGTTGTTTTCTATTTACCAATGTAAGATCCTTCTCGTCAGGAATAACAAGTTTCTCACGCATGTGTCCGACTGTTTCATCTGCTAGAATGAACACTGGAGTTCTGTATTTTTCAGCGAGATTGAAAGCCTGGACAGTCTGATCGAACATCTCTTGAACAGAGGCAGGTGTGAGTGCAATAATCTGATAGTCGCCATGACTTCCCCACTTGGCCTGCATGACATCTCCTTGCTGACCCCTTGTAGGTTGTCCCGTACTTGGGCCGCCTCTCATGATATTCACTAATACGAGCGGAGTTTCAGTCATTACTGCAAGACCGACTGCTTCTAGCATCAGGCTAACTCCTGGTCCAGAAGTTGCAGTCATTGATTTTGTACCAGTCCAAGATGCACCAATAACACTGGTAATTGAGGCAATCTCATCTTCGTACTGAACATATGCTCCTCCTAATTCTGGCATTCTGAGGGCCATCCATTCAGCTATCTCTGTTGCTGGAGTGATTGGGTACCCTCCAAAGTATCGACATCCGGCACTTAATGCACCTTCAGCACAAGCAATATCCCCCATTGTAAACATAACTCGCTCTGGCATCTATTCTGCCTCCTCCTCGACGCTACCCTTTCCCATGTATTCAGGGATAAGAGTTCCTTCTTCCATGGCACCTTTCTTGTATGCCGATTCGGCCTCTTCTCGGTCTGACAAGAATATTGCCATGTCAGGGCAAATCATTTCACAAAATCCGCAGTTCACGCAAGCATCCAAATCGCATGTTGTTACTGGATGGTAGCCCTTACGATTGTATTTGGAAGAATCTAGGCACAAAACATTCTTCGGACAAAAGTTTACACATAGTTCGCACTGCTTGCATTGTTCCTGCAGAATAACTAGCACCATTTCTCTGGTGCGAGGAGGCTTTGGAGTTATTGGCTTGCGGGCTGTTGACATCACTAGATTTCTCCGTCTTATCGTTTCGGAGCATTTAGCCAGTTTGGGTTCTGTATGGCTAACCATGCGCTCACCCCTCGCCTATTTTAGCGTTGCCTTGAGGGACACATCTGCTCAGAATCCAATTTGGCTGTATCTCTCTCCGAAGTAGGTCCTCTCTGGGAGCATCACAGTTAAAGGCAAGGCATTACAAGAAATGGATAACTAAACCGTTGGAGGAGTAGGTTATTGCCTGAGGAGGATTTGTCAGAGGAAGAACTGGCACGTGATCTCAAGGGTAAAACCCTACGTGTTTACTGGTATATGCTAAGACATCCCGAACCTATGACTGCTAGAGAGATTCAACGCGGAGCAGAATTATCTAGTCCATCCCTATCCATGCATCATCTTGAGAAATTAAAGGAGATGGGACTAGTTGACAAAGATGTACATGGTCAATACACCGTAAAACGTGATGTTCGAGTTGGAGTGCTAAAACTGTTTGTTGGACGAGGACGAATGATGGTTCCACGATTCCTCTTCTATGCAACGTTTTACACCTCCATAACTGCAGCTCTCACTACAATGTTATCGCAATCTCTAGATTGGAATACAGTGATACTGCTGGTTCTTTTGATATCAGTATGCTTCCTTCTCTGGTATGAAGCATTGAGAATATGGAGGGAACAACCATTTCCGGAGAGAGAGGATTGAGTTCTAAAGATAGAACTATGTATCAATTTGATACAAATAAAGCGATGAGAACGCCCTCAATGATGTGTGCTCTAAGAGCGACATCATCAAAACTAATACAAACGAGTATCAAATCGAGAGTATTTCTTATCTTGCTTTTTGTCTTGCTTCTCCTGCCCGTAACATCAATGGTTTTTGAAGATACGGCTTTCCTTTCTACTTCAGGACCATCTTTTAAAATCACAGCCGAAACTCCAACGCTTTCACTCTCATACTACTCTCGGACAAATTCGAGTTTTACTCCTCTGGAATCAGGAGATAGGATTGCTGGTGATCATGTCTTATTAAATGCCACATGGACCCCTGAAGCAAGTGTGAACGGGACTACTATCCAGATTGACGCGTCAGCGATTCCCCGTATGATTTCTGCCGAGAGCAAAACCGGCTCTGTAGAAATTGATACAAGGCTGCTAGGGAACAATGCTACTTGCACAGTAAATGTTACTACGTGGCTCCTGAACGGAACTGCATTGAGTGAGATATTTACAAACGTTTTCTTTGGTAACTTCTTTCTTCCTCATGTGACACTACTATCTCCGAATGGTGGGGAAATCTGGCCGGGTCTGCATAATATTACTTGGACTGCCTGGGATCGCAACGAAGATGACGTTCTCTCCTTTGACATTCTCATATCCTCTGACTCCGGTGCATCCTTTCAGTTACTTTCTTCTGAGATAACAGATTATTACCTTCTATGGGACTTTTCTCCCTTCCGGAATCTATCAACGTACGTTGTTGAAGTTCGCGTTTCTGATGGTATCTATACTAATTCCGATAAATCCGACTTGCCATTTACAGCTGGTACAATATCTTCAGGTACCACAGTAACTGGTACAACCACAAGCACTGCACCGACCTCACCGCCTTTTACGGACGATACGAGGCTTGCACTATTCGTTGCCGCAGCTATTATTATCAGTGCCTTGCTATCATTGATAGTTTATCATCAAGCAAAGCGGCTATCCTAGTATCTTGTCGAGAAGCGGCTGCGTAGAAACAACATGCTTGCCAAGACCTAACTCGTCGGGCTCGAAACCGAAGGCAAGTCCGAGCAACTGAGTGAAGTATATGACTGGAATTTGATATTTCTGCTCTCCCAATTCCTTATTGAGTTGGGTTTGTGAGACTTCGTATTGAAGATGGCAAAATGAACAAGCATTGAGAATACAATCTGCTCCTACTTCTGTAACGCTATCCAGCTTGTCTTTTGCAATATCAACAGAGACTGGAACGTTGCTGCCTCTTACTCCGCCTCCGGCCCCACAACAAATGAATTTGTCTCTGTACTTCACACTCTCCGCTCCTGTGGCCTCTACTAGCTCATCAAGGAAGGTGTGCCGCTGTGTCTGTTTCCATGGTCGTAGTTTGCTGGGCTTCAGTAGATGACATCCATAGTGTACTGCAACTTTGACTCCAGTAAGGGGACGCTTAACCAGTTTCTTGATTTTCTCAGGACCAATTTCATAGATGACCTCCACGATATGTTTGGCATCGGTGGTTGCATCATATTTGAGTCCGACTTCTTTCAGTATCTTCTGAACTTCCTTCAGCCGTTCGGGGTTTTCATGCACCGAATGAATAGCTTCTTTGAATGTACCATAGCAGCCATTGCATCCTGTAAGGATGTCATTCCCTGCCTTTTCTGCTAATGCAAGATTCCTTGAGGCTAAGGCCAACCATGTCGGATCGCTGAATGACCTAATTACTCCTGGTGCAGGGCAGCAGCTAGCACCTTCTAGTTCTTCGAGATTGATACCTAGCTCCGGAAGAACCTTTCTGATGCTGACTTCGATGTTAGGGAACCTATTAGGCATCACGCAACCCAAGAAGAATGAATATGTCTGTGCTTCTGTCAATGATATCACTCCCCGGATTCTTCTCCCTCTATCAATTTCTTGAAGCCGGTTTTCTTCATGATAGTCTGGACATCCTTAAGCGCATCTGGATGAGAATGAACGGTTGGAGGAATTTCATCCAAACCAAGCTCCTTTCGCATTTCCTTATTCGCTTCATCAATTGGTACCGCATGACCGGTTTCCAAGAGCTTCTCCGATGTCTTCTTGTGTTGTGGCAACATATATCCCTCAGCGACTGCCATATTTCTCATAATAATGATGGCATCAGTGGTCTTAATTTGCCTTGGACAACGTTCCAAACACGTCAGGCATGTTGAGCACAGCCACAGGTCAGGACTTGATAGAACTTCTTCTTTGAGACCTAAAACTGCCTTTCTCATGAGTTCGCGGGTTCTGAACGCTGTTCGTCTTCCACTCGGACAGACGCTTGAACAGGTTCCACATTGAATACAGGTTCTTATCCTATCAGCACCTGCTTTGACAATTTCATTTACGAATTCAGGGTCCATCTTGTCTGTTTCAATATGGTTACGTGATACTTCTTCAGTCATATCTATGCCCCAAGCATACCTATGTTCTGGTCACTCGCCAAAAAAGCCGACGATATAAGAGTGGCGCTTTTGACAAGCATACCGTGAATCCAATGCTTTTCATCCTATGTATCTAGTTGCTCGAACATCATTGTGTGGTCAGAGTCAACTCCATGAATTCGATGGTAAATGGCTGTTGCAGGCAGTCCAGTATTGTATGAAACATGGGCTTCATAGGACACATCAAGATCAATGTCAAAGCTATGATATCCAAATATGAAAGAATCTTCTTCCTGAT
>CAYMLT010000033.1:0-17686 GCA_964391265.1 uncultured archaeon | reverse complement strand
GGTCATTATCACTCTCATTAGCACCATCACTGATACTGATGAGGTCCGACTGGACAAAGTGAACGGCCGCGGACTCTCCAGAACTTGATGTTTGTTCCTTCTTGGAGAGTAAGGACTTCCCTTGTGAAGGCTTCTTCCTTCGGGCTTTCGGACGTGCACGTCGATTAGTTGTTCCTCGAACAACTGCTCTAGTCCACAGACCTAGTCCTCTCACAGAGTGTAGTGACTTTGTGAGCTTGAGCATGCGTGCTGCAATATTGGTACTACCATTCCTATCAGCATTGGTTTTATGACCACAGGATGGAAAGTGGAAGTAGTTCTGCTTGGGTCTCTTACCCTTGCTTCCACACTTCCAACACATGATGGAAGTCCATGCCTCAGGAACCGCCCTGAATCTGGCATCTTTTCCTGTGACTTTCCATCCAAGCTGAGCAAGTCCATGCTTTAGACTATTGGTAATTCTGGCAAAGGCCCATGAATGAATCATTCCCCTGAACCTTCGCCCTTTGTAGTCACCTTTCTTTGCACGCATTCGTATATTTGTAAGACGACCAATGGCAACAAAGAGTGTATATCTCTCAGAGAGTTCAGAAACATAGTCTAGTATCTGTCGAATTAGAACGCGATCGTATTCACGAGCTATATTCTCTCTCTTTGAGCGTATTCGACGAAGTCTCTCTGCAACCTCATCGTACAGTAGTTCGTTGTTCTGTCGTGTGTACATTTCTCTTTGCAATTCTGCTACAAGAATATCATATCTCTTGATGGACATGACTTTCTCCTTTTGAACAAAGTATCGGGACTCTCTTGTCTTCTCAGGAGTGAGAAGTGTTGAACAAGCTGCCTTGTCAATGCCTAAGTCAATTCCATGGATAGCTACAGGAAGATTGCTTCTTTCTTGTTCTGAGAGTGTAATACGGATTGCTAATACCACCCACCACTTTCGTTTTCTATCAGTGAAAAGTTGTAATGCCTTCACTGTTCCCCGCTTTATCTGATTCAGATGAAAATCTTAGGAAACTGGCACGGGTCAAGCATCGCACAGTTCCGGTAAAATTGATGGTGAGTGTTAACAAACTTCGTCAGGTCTATGAAGTTAGTCTAGAAGGCGATTCATATGAAGAGCAATTTGAATTCTCAAGGACAAGTGAACTTGTTCGGTTCCTCAGGTCGCCAATCCGCTAAGGCGAAGGATATCGATCGAAAGGAAATACTCTCACTTGGGACCACAGAAATGATATTGTCTATAATGAAGATTCCATCTCGTTCCTCATACCTCTTATTCACCGGAGCCGATTTTATCCAGCCGAGTATCAATACCCACCGACGTGCAAGGCCCTAATGGCTACTAAGCAAGGTGCTGAGGTTTCCATGATCATAAAGAGAAACGGAAATGGATTTGGAATCCTTTTTGAGAACCTTCCATCAAATTCCTCACTGAGTCTATTGGAGGATGCTACATTCTCCAAGTCTACACTCATGCTCCTAACAGAGTGCGAAGAATTGTTTGATTATAATGCGGGCATCAGACATCCTGTGAATCTGAATATAACTGATATTCAGGATATTAGATTCCCCGGACTTTCCGAGGGTTCTAGACTCAGCCAAGCATTTCAAACATGTACGGAGGAAGCTTATTTTGAAACAGAGCAAGAATCCCAGTTTTCTTTGGAGGACGCAGGGGAAGATGCTCTTACTGTGGCAAAACAGAGGAAGGTTGGCATTTCTATGACTGAACAAGGTCAAACCTTCAGTTACAAGGGGCTGGAGCTTAGCGGCAAAAGGATTGTTGTATCATTAGAGTCGAATATGGGAGATTTCGCAGAACCATATGTTGTTCATGATGGTGACCTATTGGAGAAACGATAATCCAAGTTTTCGAGATTTCGCAGAACCATATGTTGTTCATGATGTCTACAAATATCTACAAGATTCTCAATATGCAGGAGGAGTATACACCAAGTGTGTTGATACTGAAGTGAATGACAATCTCGCACCATATGACCTTGAGGAAGACGATCTCAAAGGTATTCGAGAGCGAATCAAACAAGTTCTAGAGAAAGAGGGAATAAATTTCTTCGATTCATAATTGTCTGCGTAGGAATAGCTCTGACCATAATGGTATATGCATGTAGAATAGTGACCTCACTTGATATGTTGAAGCGCGGGTCAATAATGTTGAAGGACTGTACAACTTCTATAACAGTTGTGAGTGTTCATCGTCGAAGCCTCAACGTAGGAGGATTCTCGAAAGGGGGAAAAACAGTAGTCTGCTACTACAGATAGTATTTTATCATTCAGATACATACTGAATATAGTGGTTCAGGAGGATGCTATTTTGCAATCGCATAATCCTTCAGGCGAACAGGAACCAAGGAGGACCGCCCCCGAGAATGTTGGATATATCCTTGCTCTCTCATGTTTTATGCTCCCTTCTGAACTTTCAATAATGCAGAGATCAAGCATTTCTATCTCAATCACCAATTACATCTGGTATCTCCTTATTCAACCCTATGTTTCTTTCAAGGTATATTCAATTGAAACCATGGCTTTGGGGATCGTATTATTTACTCTGTCCATGCGTTTGTTATTTGCCTATCAAGTAATGAGGCTATATCAGGGGAAAACCTCTGGGAGTCGGACGTATCTTGCATCATTACTAGCAATATCACTTGAAGCGACCCAATTCATGACGAATGTCTTAGCTACGCTTTGGAATCCAGAAAACCACTACATCTTTAGCTCCATCCCGTTACCTTTTCTTATATTAATCGCCCTGCTGATCATGCTAGTATTTCCACCAGAAGCTGATAAATCATGGATTGAAAAGGAATCAAAATCACAGTGGTGGGGTCCCAAAATAGTAATTGATTCCTCACAAACAACAAATTCAGAAGAAGTATCTGTGGAGAAGGACTCTTGATTCCTCAGTTGTGCAAAGTTGAAAAACCGTACAAAACCGGTGCGGGAATCGATTAACCAATTCCTCCTCGCCTTCCATAAATATTCTCCTGATTCTGAATGAAACACAATACTATCTCGCAATTTCATGAGATGACGGACATTATCCTGCATAAATGCATTATACAGCCAAAAGTCTACAGATATCGTTACTCCTATCATTAGTACGATTAATCTGCGATTGCATTCTTTCTAGAATATAACTTGTGTAGTATCGGAATCTTCATAAAGTGAAGTCTAGTCGCTACCGCTGTTGTCCGGACCCCGGATGATATAAACAATCTTAGGTAGGCGAGACAATATTGCCTTTCAAACTAGTAATCAGCGATCCAGAAACAGCAACGGCCATCCAGTATGAGCTTGATGATGCCAAGACCAACGCACTTGTTGGAAAAACAGTAGGCACCATTGTTGAAGGCGATGTCTTAGGACTACCTGGTTACAAACTAAAAATCACCGGCGGAAGTGACACATCTGGTTTTCCGATCCGTCCCGACGTTCACGGTTCTGGAAAGAAACGTATTCTCATTCGTGGTGCTCCTGGTTTCAGACCAAAACGAGATGGTATAGCCAAACGCAAAATGGTGCGTGGTAGAGAACTTGGTACCGATATCTCACAGGTCAACATGAGAATCGAAGAAAAAGGCTCTACTCCCCTTGAAGAACTCATCACAAAGGCTGCATAGTCTTTACTGAACATATTCCTATCCATCATTATTCCATTCTAATGAATGGAAACTCAATCGTTTTTAATACCGACAGAAGACTTCATATGTGGACTTATTGGAACTTTCAAACTAGACTGACAAGGGACAATCGGAAGTGATTATCAGGTGACAAAGTATCAAGGACAATCCGAAATTAGCATTGGCGCATTGGGTCATGTAGACCATGGAAAAACAACAATGGTCAGTTATCTTACTGGAGAGTGGACCGACCGTCACTCAGATGAGGTTCGTAGAGGAATCTCAATACGTCTTGGATACGCATCTACAGTCTTGATGAAGTGTACCAAGTGTCCCGAGCCTGAGGGATACACAACATCTCATCTTGCCAAGGATGGCAAATGTCCCAAATGTGGTGGCAAGCTCGAAGCTCTGCGTGAAATATCATTTGTTGACAGCCCTGGTCACGAATCACTAATGGCAACGTGTCTTAGTGGTGCAAGTCTAATGGATGGAGCAATTCTTGTTATTGCGGCTAATGAACCCTGTCCCATGCCTCAGACCTCCGAGCATCTGCATGCATTGCAGATAGTTGGAGTAAAGAATCTGATAATTCTCCAAAACAAGATAGAGCTGGTTTCCAAGGAAGAGGCACTGGAGCACTACCAGCAGATTAAGGACTTTGTTAAGGGTACAGTTGCAGATGGTGCACCAATCATTCCCTTTTCAGCAGTCTTTGGAGCAAACTCCGACTTACTTATACAAGCCATAGAGCAAATTATTCCAACCCCTGAAAGAGATGCTGAAGCGCCCCCAAAGATGTTTGTCGCTCGCTCCTTTGATATAAACAAACCAGGGAGCCTGCCACCTGATCTACGCGGAGGGGTTGTTGGAGGTTCCATTGTTCAAGGTAAACTGAAAGTTGGAGACGATATCGAAATAGCTCCGGGTAAGAAGACTGAGAAGGGTTTTGAGCCAATAAAGGCAAAAATCACTAGTTTGCTTTCAGGCAGTGGGAACAGCCTTGAAGAGGCATACCCCGGTGGACTAATTGGTGTGGGAACACTACTTGACCCTGCATCAACTCGTGCTGATCGTCTTGTAGGCAATGTAGTTGGAAAGGCTGGAAAACTACCCAAAACCATCGAGAAGATGATGATAACACCCCATCTCATGGAACGGGTTGTCGGTTCTGAATCCAAGAGCTTGGTTGAAAATCTGCGACTGAATGAGCCGCTCATGCTAGTTGCAGGGACTGCTGCTACCGTGGGTATAATCACTAGACTACACGGTGATGAAATAGAACTTGTACTGAAGCGTCCGATTCTAGGAGAGCCTGGTCAACGTATTGCCATTGGTAGACGTGTTGAAAACAAATGGCGATTGATTGGTCACGCTGAACTCTAGTCAATATTTCTTGGTGGCGTGAACAGAGTGCCGATAATCGTCGTTGTTGACACAAACTTCATCGCAGTTCCCGCTCAGTTTAGTGTCGATATCTTCTCGGAGGCTGAAAGAGTCTTAGAACGCAAACTGGAATTTGTAATGCTGTCCTCTGCTTTGGATGAATTGGAGCGGAAGATCCAAATGGCCGATAACAAAACAGAGGTACGTCACTTTAGAATTGCAAAAGAGCTTGCGAAGCGATGCAAAGTCGTCGAACCTAGTCAAGAAGTAATGAATCTACCAGTCGACGACCAAATCCTAGCTTATACACAGTCAGTGAAAGGAGTTCTTGCAACTAATGATAAGGATCTCAAAGCGCGTGCAAGGTCGAATGGAATTCCTATCCTATTTCTACGGGGAATGAAATATCTGGCTCTTGATGGATACATTACTTGAGTAAAATCTATTTCCTACAATGTAAGTGAACTTGTCATTACTTCTTGCCAGGATGTTTGCAAGAATTAAACCACTGTCTATTTGGCTAAACTCTGTATGATTCAGCTGATGAAATATCTATTGCGTAATGGATAGAGAGGATAGAGATCTTCTCCTTCTTAGATACGATACAACAAACATAACTGGCAGAATCAAAATATAGATTATGGGCATTATGTAAAAGATATTCAAGGAAAAATTAAGGAATGACAATATATCTAAATTACCTGAGCTGGCGATTGTTAGCAATGATAAAAGTGACCAATCCAACAAAATGATCATGTCAGGAAGCATGAGAAGCGTAATGAAAAATAACACAACTATCATTGAAATCGATACGAAACCATATAGCACATTTATTCTACTTCCAACTTTGCGTTTCGTAAATAATTCTTTAATTGAAATCATCGAATCGCGTCTAAGATTACTACTATCTGATAAATCAGCAATAATCCAATACCCATCAGATATTGGAATGAGAAAGTTAAGATTGAATACCACAATATAAAAAATATACAGTGCCACATATATTAGCTGAGGACTTGTCGTTAACCATGAGTAAATGATTATTACTAATGCAAAGTAAACCTGGAAATAAATACCCGCTAAATCGATAACAATTCTTTTTCTTCTCGACAGATTCCAAATACTTCTCAAATTGCAGTAAATTCCTGAAAAGAAAAAGCTGATTCCAATACCTATAGATTGTGGTGAATGTCCGTATGATTCTGCAGCTGAAAGATGACCTAGTTCGTGAATAAATACGCTAATTAATAGTATCAGATATGAAATCGGAATAAAAGAAAAATCAAGTGGTTCAAGGCCCTCTACGATAATAGAATTGAACATAATCCAACAACAAATGGAAAGAAGGATGGTGAATGATGCAAACACCGATTTTCTCATCATGAATTTGAGATTTCTAGATAGTCGCGATATTCCATTTCTAAAATAAATAGGTAAATCCCGAGAAATGATGAAATAATTAGGATTCGATTGTTTTGTTTTCCGGTATCCTGGTAATCTTGGATGGTTTTCTAACAAACCTAATGGTATAAGATACGACCCTATAAATCCGTTCACGAACATATAGCCGTCATCAGCACCAAATCGCTCTTTCATTATCAATGCGATGTCATCAAGAGAAGTCTTTCCATCAAAGATTTGAAATATCTGAAGAGTAAATTCAGACACTCTCAACTGTTTTCCATTTTCGAAATTCAGAATATATCGCTGACTCGATTCTTCTTCTTCTACTGAATAGCACACTATTTTCAATACATCTTTCCCTGAAAGGGGTTCTTGAGCGATTTCTCGATGATCCGGAGATGAACTCAGATACACAACACCTTCCAGCATTACTTAATGAATCTGCAACTTTCTAATACATACGATAATCTTTCTGAAGAAAAAGGAAATGAGCCATAGTGTATGAACTCTATGGCTCTAATTACAATCCTTTATTATTTATTGTAACAAGACGCTATAGCCTGGACAAGAGCCTCCACCAACCCATCCACTCAAAACTGAACAAGATGAGAAGCTTCCGCAGGGGGTCCCGTAGAAGGCACAAGCAAATCCGGATCCACAGGCGCCACCACCACAGGCTACCTTTTGCCCTATAGTGTTAGCCACTACAGAAACTGGTGGCAGAACCATCGCAAACTCTTTTCGTTCTTCTAATTCTTCAATGTCAATCTTTAACCAGATTTTCGTATTAATTTTCTCCAATAAACCGCCTCCATTGAAGAGCACCTACAACCTGAACTGGATACGTGCCTTCAATATACGTGGCAATAATATACTGATTTCTTATAAAGGTTCTTTCCAAACCGACTCTGTGGAATTAGTCGAGCAAATTAATTAAAACCTACAAATACCTTTTGAATAATATGAGCAATTCGATGTTCAGCAGGAAATCGGTTTAATTACATTTATCCACGACGTACAATGATGGACTTTTTCCACAAGACCTTCCAAACCCAATGGATTATTTAAAGACGCTATGACAACGTTTACTAGACCCTCACATCAATATGGAATCAAAATTAATTAATGCTAAGATGTGTGATTTGTTGTACAACGCTTTTCCCGCCTGGAATTTCATGTCACAGGGATTTTCATTTTTCGCAATCGCCATAGTAATTTAATTGCATCATCAAAACCGTTCATTCCTTCACAATATGGCTCGCGGAAATCACCAAGGTTCGTTTGTGCCTTTCCTGCACACCCTCCTGCACATACCAAAGCGGACTCACATTTCATGCATTTTGGCATATTCGGCAAAATTCGATTGGTCCATCTTTTGGCTTGTTCATTAAAGCATAAATTGGGATGATACTTTCCAATGACAGCGTCCTTGTTTCCTACCAACTCCCAGCAACTATAGATATTATCGTAGGGGTCGCAAATAAACCCCGAACCTATCGAATCGCAAGCTCTGAATTTTGGAACGAAGATATCATCTGCTATCATCATAGGAAATCCGAATTTCATTGCTCCTACTCTAATAGTTATCACATTGAATATTTCTGGAGAATCTGTGAGTAGTTTATCAATCAAATGAAATGCTTCAGTCATATTCTCAATTGTATCAATCGACCCACTACATGTCATATCTTCAACCATGCCGATGTATGGAGTAAGAATCGCATTTTTCGAATCTGGACTATTGCATTTTAGGTACTTGCCCCATCGGTTCTCAATTTCCTCAGAAAATTTCGACAATCCAATGATATTTTTTCTATCAATATTAATTCGAAGCATTACGGATATCCCATTCCTTAATGCTTCAGTAACACCAGAAACAACATCATGGTAGCTACCTCGACCGTTTTTATATACGCGATAGCGATCATGGTATTCTTGTGAACCGTCTAGTGTAATCTGAATTAGTGTAAGTTTTCGTTTCGCAAGTTCTTTAGCATATTCTGGCATTGTTGAACCATTTGTAACAGCAGAGTAGCTCGTTACTCGATCACCCAGGAGTTCTTTTGCTTTGTCCATTAGAAAATAAACGCGTTCAATAGAAGAACTAAGTAGAGGTTCACCACCATACAATCCAATTGTAAATTTGGTAGGAAAGTTCAAACTGGGACTTGAAAGATCATAGGGATTCACATGGCTTTGAATAGATTCTAGTGCAGTAAGATAACTAAGTATCTGTTCTTCTGAAATTACTTTAGTTTCTGTGGTTGTCAACTTTCCTTCATAGCAATATGTGCAAGCAAAATTGCAGCTGTAACTAGGAATTATCATGGGTTGGTAAGGTACATTAATTTTCACCATTCCCATAACGTCATCAATTATTTTCCTGAATGCAGTTTCTTCATCTAAACTGGTATTGTAGATATACCCCCTTGACATCAATCCCTTCAATAAATCTGTACTAAGAATGGATGAGTTTCCCGAATCACGAAACTTGTGAATTTCTGTCATTTCATCTGAACTGAAAAGGTCAACTGCTCCGGAGAGAAGATTGACACCCACGAACTCATTATCAGATACTTGAACAAATCTTGCTTTTGGTGTAATGAAAACCACTGACAAATATCCTCCATACAGCTTAGGAAATATCAACCATAGAAGCTAGAGAACAAGGGGTGTTCCCTTTTCCATCTGCTATACTAGTATTGATAGCCCATTAATCGGAACATGTCCGAGCAGTTTCTCTAATGAGGTAATATAAAACCATCGAGCAATCTGGAAACTATCGGTTTCAAGTGTCTACCTCTGGAACATGGTTCATAGTAGTAAATAACCTTGCAGATTCCTAATTCACACTGGAACTCTATGTTAATGTGGACACCAAAACGCCACGAATCGCTGTTGAATCTAATGAAGAATCAATGAAGATGTCAGTTGATGACTAGATTCTGGCATATGCATAATCCGTGAATGGGGTCCTTGCAACTAATGATAAGGATTTCAAAGCCCGCGCAAGGTCGAATGAGATTCCTATCCTATTTCTATGGGGAATGAAATATCTGGCTCTTGATGGATATATTAATTGAGTATTACCTATCTCTCACATGTTGAGTGAACTGGAAGAAACTCCTGTGTTCCACCTTTCTCCTGACTGCTGTCACCAGCCTGCTTCTGACCGGAGTCATTAACAGTGTCGTAAGCTTTGCCCCTCTTCACGGGAAGATCATTCCTCAGATGAGACTTGGCTTCTGTCCGCTGCACTATTCCAGACTCACCAGTAGGTCTGGATACAGACGATATTTCCATCTGTATCTCGCCATCATCATAAAAGATCAATACCTGTGGGGTAAGCAATCTCAGAAGTGGCAGAGATAAAACCATCTTTCTTGATAGAGTTCGTGGTTTCTCCGTTTCTGTCAATTGCGTGTCCCGACCCCATGCCTTGGAACCAATAGTATCATAGAATTCAACATCATCTCGAGTGCGGTTCCGGAGCTTAATTGAGTATTTCCAAACGTTTTTATTGTTAGCACAGGCCTTCCCCGCTGAGCCGGCGGATGACTATCAGGATTAATTCTGAGGTCTGATTCTTCTACAACTCATCAATAAGGAGCTGATTACAGTTTATTCGTTATTTTGATGAGATATACTTCCTGTACTTATTGGGTTTTCTTCCTATTACCTGACCTAGAGATTTACTAAGGTCGTCTAATCTTCCAGTGGCATGTCTGAATGGTGGAATCTGTGATATTTTTAGGAAATCAACTAATCTTCTAGTTGATACATACTTTTTCGATATATATGGTTCAACATCGAACGATTCCATAAGTTTACCAATAAGAGTGTGATTCGAAATTGTGGCAATCGAAAAGCGCTCTGCATTCCATGTTATACCTACACCACCATCTCCATCCGAATATCCTTGTAAGAAAGCGGTTCTCATTTTTAGGTTCGTATCCAAAATCCAATCTGCTGATAATTCCTGATAGGTTTTTGGAGAATCATCATAACCTAAACATGCTGTTCTTATCCATTTAAGAAGAGTGCAGTTTTCACCATACCATACGTATTTCCCCGGGTCAAAAAACTCCCAAGTTCCACTTTTTGAAACGATTTTCTTGTAACCAGAGGCCGTATCCTTGACTTGATGTGCATAGATTCCAATCTTTCCTAGATAATAACAAGTACAATCTCCAAAATCTTGTGTCCAATCTTTTCTTTTTGTCTGAGATAGGCCATAGGCAATCTTACTTGTACTTGTAGTAGGAACATTGGAATCGGAAACAATGACACCCAAAAGGTAAACAAATGCCTCGATCTGTGATATATCTCCATACTTATTCTTCCAGAATATCATCTCATCATTGACAAGTGGTTCAATATTTCGTAAAACTCTCTGGATTTGGGTAATACAAGTGATTTCTACCGGCACTTCGATAAAGTTGTCAAGTACATTACATTGTCCCGCTCTTGTAGATTGTAGTGGTAACCATTTGTGGGCTGACGAGGGTTCTGAATCAGGAATAGCCGCAGCGATTTTGATAAGCCGAGGCCTATTTCCACCTAACCAATCAAAACCCGTGGACTCGGGGATTCCTATTGCTTTAGTGATTGTTAGATTCATTCCACCTCTTCTATACATCTGAAGAAATCGAAGATAGTTTTCTGCCAGTTGGATTTCTTTCTCGAAGAAATGAGATGTTCTCTCGTTTTCACCAAAATAATACAAACCCAATCTAGCATAAACATCTTGGATTGTTTGGATTCCGTTATTCATCAATTCAAGGGCTTCAACTTTTATTTCAGCTTCACTCCTTGGTACTGACCACTCTATGTAGGCATATATCTTGGGAGTCAATCCCTTTCTAATCCATTTCCGAACTGTACCCTCGCTCACTTCCAACTCACGGGAGATTTGCCTAATCTCTCCTCGATTTAGCACAGTTCTTCCATCGTATCTGCGAAGAAGGTCAAAATGGTTCTTCGCGTCCTTCATTACTTTCGTGAAGTCTTCTCTCTCCATCAAACTCGGATACTCTCTTAGAACCAGTTCATGCAACTGAGCATACGACTCTATTGTAGTTCCATGAATCTCCGGCCAGCTCATTACGATCTCAAGAGTCTGTTTCATACTGGGTCTTGTATCATCGGAAATCCAATTGGTTAGGTCAGAAATGGCTTCATTCTCACACTCGTAAAGAATACTTTCAACGTCTTCTATCGTTAGTGTTTCTGATTCACTCTCGTCAATGATTCTTTCTAGTTCTTCATTAGGAGAACCGTGGTCCCGAACTCGAATGTCTTCATCGGACTCGTCATTATCTCTGATTTCAGGCACGGACCATCACCTTAGGGGATTTTTGAGATTGGATTTCTTCGGCTATCATCGAGTCCTTATTCAATAGGGTGCTTGGAACTGAGCGAGCCTGCGTTAATAGCCCTGACAGGTTATCAGTCCAAGAGCCGTCTGACTTTAACAACCTCTGGAATAGATCGGAAGTATAGTTTTGGTAAGAAGTGGGAAGTGTGCATTTGATTTCTAGATTCGCCTCTCTTCCTCTCTCTGGTAGTTCACGTAATAGGGTGTTTCTTGACTTCATCGGTAAGGAAGATATGATGAATGCCTTACTACCACCATTCGCAAAATATGCCACAGAAGAGGGAGAATTACTCAACAGTGACCTTGTAAAGCTACAGACCCGATCTTGTTGGCCTTGAACAGAAACGAATAATGGGCGAGGAAGGCCCGTCTCATTGAACTCGTAAAAGACCTGAATTCCTTTTATCCTGTTCATGGAAGATAGGAACTCTACAGCTTCTTCTTCTTTTACTCCCCAATATCTTCTTCCTTTGGGAGATTCAAGATTAGACAGATAGAGTCTTGCCACAGCAGTATCAAGGGTTCGAGCTTCAGTTTGTGATAACTGGTACGGACTCTTTCGTTTCCATCTTCCAAATTCTCGTTGAATATCCTGATACGACCTCTCTCTATTCAGTGATCTAAGAATCTTCTTCACAGATGAACTCCATTCCTTTTTTGAATGGATGAACAGACTGGGATTCGATGCTCTCGCGGACCATTCTAGTTCTACTAACTTCGGGATACATCGCTTGGCTTGTTCCACTGCTGAGGGGGGCATCAACATAACTTGAAAACGAGTTGGGTACTTCTCAAGCGAAGGTAGGTTTGCGGACCAACTCAACATAGGATGCGGCCAGCGATATGCATTCCCAAGATATACAACTCTTCTCAGACCAAAAGCCGGTGCTCGAACGTGGGCTCTAATATGTAGACCAAGGGAGAATAGAGCGAATCGTTCAAGTTTGGATGTGTTTGACTTTTGGGCTTCTTCTTTTGATATGGGAAATTTCAGAGATATTCTCTTTGACTGGCTTAGGGATTCAATGTATCTAATTACGAAACTTCTCCAATCAGGGGCATCCTTCATTATCGAATGAATAACTCGTGAGATTGTTGATTCATGCAGAGTCTCGCTTCTCACTCGTTCTGCCAAGGGTTCTTTCATTGTTGATTCAATTATTGAAAGATATGCAGGAAAACCAGTTCCTTCCATCGCATATCGTATGTGTACTTCGACAAGGGATTTGAAGAAAGGAATACCTGATAGGCTATTCAGAAGTTCAATTGGCTCATCGATAGATTCCCTGTCTTTTGACACCCAAGCAAGAAATGCCTTGAGTTCATTTCTTGACGCACCATTAATTGAAGATGGAACTAAATCTTCGAGTGTGCCCCAAGCGTGTTGTGATCTTTGAAACTCTCGGTCTATTCCCATATCACCAGCAAGAGTGTGTATTTCTGACCATGAAAGTTCTTCTTCAAGTGCTCTCATAAAGGAAAACGCAATTGCATCCGGATCATCAGGACCAATGGCTTGTAGCCAATCGTTTCTGTGAACCTCCACTGAATCCAATGCCAATGACCACACTTCGTAATATTGACAAAAATGCTTCTCAAAGAGCTGGCCTGTTACTGGATCGGCAATAGATAACCAGAATCTATTATCGTCAACAATCTCTTGCACTATATACAATGCCTGATTCTTACCTCCCTTCATTCTTGATAACCAAGTATATGTTGATTCAGGGAAGATATCTTCGGGTTCTGAAGATTGCTCAGAATAGGGCTTCATTCTCATTACTAGAGGTTTGAACTTAATTTTGATTGGGTTTTCAAGAATTTGCTCCTTTCTTTTCCCTTTCTTGCTTGGAACAACTGATACACTCTCTTCATAATATACATCTTCGTCAATCATTGAGATTCGTTGTCCACTCTTGAGAACTATCTCAAGTCCTCTTCTAGGAAATCGAACTTCACCCTCTCTGCATCGCCCGTCGGAAGTCCAGACTTTACAATACCTAATGGACATCACCGACCACCTCCTTAATCTGCCTATCCAGAATCTCTTCAATCAATGAATAGATTGCAGGTCGTTCATTGTAGATTATCCAGTTGATTGCCTTTTCATGGTCTATTCCATACTTCTTCGCAAGATTCTCTACCTCAATCGTTGTTGTCTTGGTGTCGAGGTGTTCTATCAGATCAAAGTGGTTATGGGCTTCATTCATGAGGTCGTAATAATCAGGGCGATACAGAATTTCAGGAAAATCACTACGCACTAATTCTGTCAATGTTCTGCCTTCAGAGATAACAAAAGGGGGTTGATTCTCTATTCTAATACTTGGGAAATTAATGGTCACTTCGCTGAGGATGGTTATGCCTTCTCCAATAGCAATTTCCTTTACCATGTCGCTAAAATCAGGAATTTCACTCTTTTCTTGTTGCTCTAGACTGTGCAGTACTTTATGACCTACCTCAAGAAGAGCATCGAGATTTTCTTTACTCATTATGTGAGGATATCTCTCCGTGAATAGAGTCCCTATTCGTTCAAGGTCGCTAAGGTTTTCTCTAACGATATCACTTGAAGGTGAGTGCAATTCGTTGGTTTGCAAAAACTCGAACTCAATTTCTAATTCGGATTCATTCTCATCCGACTCGATACTTTCTGGTTGTTCATCCTCGGACTCATCCAAGATTCTCTGAATATCCTTGGCCGTCAGGACTTCAACTTCGGCCTCTCGAATAATGGCATCTTCTTCCCCGTCTGAAAGACGGGTCGGACGTTCAACTGATTCGGATTCTCTATGGTCTTTCATGTCAGTCAAATGACTCATCCTCCACAGTTGTGTCCGCATCTATTGGAAAGATATGGGTATGAACGCCCATCTCGTTTTCCAACCATTTTGTAACGACCTCCGTGTATTGGTCTAGTTCGGAAGGGTCTTTGATGGTCTTGGAAACAACACTCCGGACATACGCTTTTGCAAACTCGACACCTGTTTCCAGTCTAAGGTCATAATTTGCAAGGAAGCGTGGATTCTCAATAACAAGCCTGAGATTGCCTAAGACAGTTTGGTCAGGTTTCCAACGTGTGATTTTTGGAATATTCAAAGTACGAAGATGAGGATATTTATTGTAAAATGGCTCCATCATCTTCGCCACCCTTGTATTATCCCAAGGGGGTTGTGTTGGGTCTGGATCAGAGTGAAAGTGTGCAATCTTGATATTTACTGACTGTCCAGCAAATCCCTGATGAATTACAGCTTCTCCACAGTCCATCAAACCTACGTGCTGAAGCTGTTCATCTGTTAAGCTTGCAAGACCTCCTACAAGGGCTCGTTCACGAGCATCAAAGAGTGTGTGTAGAATTGTTATTCCGGGAAGTTTCACGGCAGCGGTAGCCAGATGTCCGGGCAATTGGTCGATAAGAACTATGCCAAGGCCTAGACCACGCGCTTCCCGAAGAAGCTGAACAATGGAATCAATCGCGTGCTGTTGAGCGGAATGTCCTGCATATCCATTCGCACCTGATACTTGCTTTAGTACATGATGAGCTTCTTCTAAAACTAGAAGATGCTTCAGTTTCTGTTTCTTGTCTGTACAGTTAGCCTCAAGATACTCTGCAATTCCTACCATAATCAGGCTAGTAACGAGAGCTTTGTGAGAATCATCCATATTGTTCAATTCAAGAATCGTGGAATGATTCAGCAGGTCGGGTATTGAGAAACCATGTTCGGTATTGAACATAGTAGACAGGATAGGGTCGTCTATTAGGGTTTCAAATCGAGCAGATAGCGCACCAATGAAATCTTGTTTCAGTTTTCCACCGTAACGAAGTTCTCCTGCAACCTCTTCCATCGCTTCATAGAGGTCAGTTAGTAGAATTGTTCTACCTCTCTTGTCCGAATACAAATCCCATCCAGCATTTGTATAGGCTCGACGGAATATTTTGGCGATATGTTCCCGTAAGATGCCTTCACTGGGGCAAGCTGCGATAAAGCAAGTAGTGATGTTGCTAATGTGAGTAGCCACAGGTACATTAGTTGGGACTTCTAGGAAGTTGAATCTGATATCGCGTTGCGTGAATATACGCAAGTTTGGTACATGTTCGCCCAATATACGCCATTCCTTCTTAGCAGGAACAATGACCAAGAAAGGAATTCCCCTCTTGTAGATCTCGTTGGTCATGTGCAGACCCGTGTTGGTTTTTCCACTTCCGGGATTACCGTAATTCCCTACTGAAAAACAGAATGAATCGAGTGGAATGTTATATTGTAACGAGGTAGGTTTTCCTTTATGAAGTAGATAACCCATAGGAACTGTATCTTCATCTAACATAATTGGTGAAGGGAGTGCATATTCCGGTGATATGGCTCGGCTTGGTATTCCAGGTAGAGCCTCGGATAAGTGAAGTAGCGCAGTGAGACGAGCACCACTGACAGTTGTTGTTTTACGCAATAAGCGGCGGTGGAGAATCTTGTCCCAGCTGCGTGTTAGGCTGGTAGCTGATAAGGTAGTTGTTTTCACACCACCTAAAACACTTTGAATTGCAGTGCTGGCACGTTTCATGGTTTTCTTGGCTTCACCCACTGAGGATTCTTGAACGATGACAGATATACCTAGACGAAATGAACCCGTTTCCTCACAGGCTTTAATCTCGGCCATCTGCTGAACGGTCTTTCGTATATTGTGTTCTTCTATAGAGAAGGGAATTCTCTCTTGATGTGGTGGGTCTGTCTTGCCCTCTGTCGATTTCCTATCCAAACTAGGAATAGACCCAGAAATGAAAGAAACGAGAACCTTCCCTGTTATTTTCATTCTGAGCAATTGCTGTAGATAATTTCCGATATTACATGATAGACTTACAGGGATTCCCTCAACGTAGAGAGCTCCTATGAATGCGGATTCTGATTGGGCAACAGTAGATGCTTCGCTTGTTCTTAGTGCTCGGAAATTCAATTCGGAATATGCTTTCTTTAGATCACTTGCAACAACAGGAGCGAATTCGTACTCTTTTTGCATAAGCCAAGTTTCAATAATCTGTCTGGCTCGTCGTGCTTTTTCTATTCCCTGTTTCCAGTTCTTATCCCGACTACTGACATAGATTCGAAGTTTGGATAGTCCCTTCTCGAATGTTGATTCCAGTGTATAGATGATATTTGATTTGTGTCCATCCTCCCACAACGGATACAACCATTTGAGTTCTGCATCTTCATCATCTTTGCGATGCGTCCAATCATCATACAGAGGTACGCTCTTTATCGAAGTGGCAGCTAACGCAATATATTCTCCCCCTGTAGAGAAGCAAAGAACGTCATTTATGATTCCATCTTCATCTTCAACCTTAAGCAACTCCATACGACTGCTGTCAAAGCCTCTCAAGGATTGAAGAGTTTCAGAGAATGCCAGCGCTGTTACCAGAACTAACATTACCAGAGTCCATTCTACTGCGAACATTCCAAAAATGAGTTCAACAATAACGAATGTCAATAGGCCAACAAGAGAACTGATCTCTGTCGCAAATCTATTCCCACTCGTTGTCAGTATCAGGTGGACTAGAGTTATTATTATGATACTTACTCCAAACATAGCAAGGAGAGGTATCACTATTTCAAGTAGTGCCATTGGGTCAACAATTGCCAAATTCATAGCCTCCTAAGTAAATCAAGTAAAGAAGTCAGAAAGGTCGATGAGAAGTAGATATTCAGAGCTGGGAAAACAGCTAGCATTAGGATACTGAATATCGCACTGTAGCTACCCCGTTGACGTGATGAATTCATTATATAACGTAGAATCTCGATGCCGCCGATACAACTTCCTGTGACTCCGACGGCAAACAAGATGATCTTCACAATGATATCCAAGTAGAAACCAGATAGTCCAAGGAATA
>CAYMLT010000032.1:0-18324 GCA_964391265.1 uncultured archaeon | reverse complement strand
AATTTATCCTACACATACCTTGCAGAATGATTTGCTAGCCCGATTAGAGCAATTAGGTTCAATTGATTTGAACATGGATTCTGCGAAATTCAAGATTCCCCGAGAAAAGTTGGTTCAGCTATTGAAGCAGTCTGGATTAACCTTGATCTCTATTGATGATGGTTCTCTAATGACCCTTGACCAGTTGCGTTCTCGCCTAGTAGATGATGTTGATCTTGAAGGTATAGTCGAATCTTCAGTTGTTGCCAAGAGAATTGGCATCGATGCGGCTCTTGTGGATAGAGTTCTAAAAAACCATGAGGGTATCCGAAAATCAAAAAATGGGCATTTCATTTCGTATCGCTCAATGCGTAGCTGGGTTCTTGATGAGGTTCAAAAGTCCGGAATAGTTGATACAATGAAGTTTCAAGAAAAATGGACTATTAACCGCGTTGAGCTTGCCGCTATTTTGCGTCGATTTGGCCTTCGAGTAGTGCTTACAAAAAGTGGCAACTATCTGTCAGTATCTTGGTTGCGAAGGAAGGTCAAGCAAACACTTGATGATGGAGGTTTAGTGAATCCCAATCAACTTGCTTCAACATATGATTCTGACATTGGGACCGTAGAAGCCATTATTGCCGGGATTGAAACCGATACTGTCATGGACAAAGATGGGAAAATGGTTTCTAAACCTGCGCTTTTTAGAGAATTAGAGCAATCCCTTCATCATGGAGGACAATTGGACGCACAAAGAGTGGCTACAGACTTGGGATTCGATATCGCAGATATTGAACGTATCATTGCCCCTCTTCGAGCCTCCTCATTTCTATCATTCATGGAAGTTCTAGTTAGTAAAAAATGGCTGATCAAACAAGTGAATGATAGCCTCAAGATTAAGGGGCTTTTCAATCTGAAGGAGAAATGTGATAATCTGGACTTAGATATCGATGACGTAGAGCTTGAACTTGAAGGCCGATTGAGTAAAGCCGCTTTGTTGGTGGATCAGTGTGGAATTGTGGTTTCCCAAAAGTGGATTCAGTTGTTAAAGACGCATGTGAAAGAGTCTGGCCCTCTAGTGGTATCGCCTTTTGCCCTAACTCAGGGAATCTCTTCTCGAACGGCAATATGTCTTCTTCGCGCTCTTCTCACAGGTGTTTACGTGGCGTCCAATGACACATTCTTCGCCAAAGAATGAAATATATAATATATATACGACACCATATTGCCATTGGAACGGTATATATGAACAATTACTCACTGTGTTGTTTGGAGTGTTGCTACTTGGCGCGTAAGACTACCTTCAAGATTCGACAGATGAAAGAGAAGGGTAAGAAGATTGTCATGCTAACTGCCTATGACGCACCTACTGCAAAGATTCTGAGTGATTCAGGTGTTGACATTATTTTAGTTGGAGATTCAGTTGGGAACAGCCTCCTTGGTTACGAGAGTACAATTCCTGTAACGCTTGATGATATCATTCATCATTGTGCAGCGGTCTCTCGTGCGAAACCTACGAGTTTGATTGTAGGCGATATGCCATTCATGAGCTACAAGATCAGCGAAGAACAGGCCTTGGAAAACTGTGCTCTTATGCTTCAAAAAGGCGGTGCAGAAGCAGTCAAAATCGAAGGGGCTGGACGAGTTACGAAGATAGTGGAAGCTGTAGTTGATTCAGGAATCCCAGTCATGGGGCATATCGGACTAACACCTCAATCGATTTACGAACTTGGTGGATACCGGGTTCAAGGAAGAACCAAAGAGAATACCGAGGATCTTGTGAAGCAGGCGCTTTCGCTTCAGGACGCAGGTGCCTTTTCCATTGTCATAGAATTGGTCCCATCAGAAACTGCGAAAATGATTACTGAATCTCTTGACATTCCTACTATTGGCATTGGAGCCGGCCCATACTGCGATGGTCAAGTGCTTGTGTTGTGGGATATGCTCGGCCTTTTTGATGATTTCACACCCAAGTTCCTGAAGAAATATGCAAATGTCCGTGAAGTAATCCGGAATGCTGTCACAGAGTACTCAGAAGAAGTACGAAACGGAGTATTCCCTGATAAAGAACATAGTTTTGAAATGTCAGAAGAAGAATCAGGCCGTCTCTATGGCAGAGTAAAATCAAAGAAAGAGTGAGAGCCCTAGGGGACTCCTATTCACTCCTTCTTCTCTACAACTTCATTTAGAGCTTCTACCAGCTTGTCTGGATCGATACCGTGTGCAATTGCACCTTGTTCAATATTCTCAAATTTGGCTACCGCGCATCCATAGCAATGAAGGCCCCATTCCATGAATGTACCAGCAGTCTCTGGCCACTTCATTACTACTTCTGCTATTGTATTGCTTTTCTTAATTGCTGCTTCAGCCATGATTATCATCCTGCTTGGCTTAACTATGTTAAATTCTGCGGTTCACTCTTTTATACTTTAGGTTGTGTCAATACCAAAAAAGCTATCACTATACAATCATGTGATCCAGACTCAGGTCCCTCAATACTTCAGGAAAGACTTTGAAGAGTGGTTTAATCTTCGAAAGAAGCCCCAAAGCTTTTGCAATTGATCCCTGCATCTTGACTTGCCCTTTGGCCATTGCCACGGTTGTGTTGAGCTTTCCTTGCCAGAACTTATTCGTCGTTTCCGAATTGCTCCATACGGCTATTTCTGGCTGGACAGTGGAATCAAAACTAAGTGTACCTAGTTTTCCATCTGGCCCGGGATTCTTGAAATCGATGGTGACATGAATCTCTGGTTGCTCTATATCAAAACGAACAACAATCTTCGATTTTACCAGTTTTTCATATACATCTTCATTTGCTAGTGCCCGTGGCCAGAATGTTTCGAACACCTGCATTAATTGTTCTTTACTCTCATAGAACGGCATTTTACCATCCTCCTAATGAGAGAGTATACTTACCAGATAGAAGTCTTTTGGGTCAGATTTCCTATACCTCTGTGGACAAGAAATTCGTTGAGTCTGTTGTATCCGATGTTGGTCCAGCAAAGATGCTGCACTATGGCCATACTTCCTACAGCTATTCTCTTCTCTTGTTGATTTCATGAAACTTTATGCTCACGATGAGGAATATCACACTTGTAAGCAATAGTACAACTACACTTACAGCCGGTGCAATTGGATAAGATGATACACCAAGACCCATTCGAATCAGGATCAATGTATGCGTAAGCGGTGAGAATAATGAAACAACCTGAGCCAAGAATGGTAGGCTCTCAATGGGGATGAATATGCCACTAATGAACAACAAAGGTATGCGCACAAAATTCATTGGCATCATGATATTCCCAACATTTTCTGTTGGTACACTCGCAAACATGATTCCCATTGCAGCAAATGCAAGACACGATAGGAATATTCCGAGGGTGAAAAGGATGAGATCAACAATCTGCAGTGAGAAGAACAACCAACCCACTAGAAATGGTACGATTGACACAATTAACCCAAATACTACTCCTGCTATTGACTTTCCAAGTATTACTGAGAGCAAAGACATCGGGGCAGAAAGGTATCTGTCAAATGTCTTAGTTCTTCGTTCAAGTGGGATGACCACTGGACCCACTGTGGATGCAGCCCAAAAGACGGTTTGCGCAAAAAGTATTGGAAACATCTCCATAATACTCAGGTTGCGCCCCACTGTAAATGTGAAGAAAAGCGCGAAGGGAAACATAACTCCAAACATCACTGTTGGTGGCGATAGGTAGTAAGTTCGGATATCCTTCCAACCGATTGCTACCGCTCGGGATCCCTCCTTTCTAATTCTTGAAATGAGTTTTACATTTTCCGACATGTTCTATCTCCCCCCTTTCATTTTGTTCCCCTTTTCCTTTGTTTGAAATCTACCTCTATGAACAATCTCCTCTCCAGTAAGCTCGAGGTATACGTCTTCAAGAGTAGGTCCAGATGTATTGATAGTTACCATCTTTAGTTCACGCCTTTGCACAATACCAAATATTTCGAAGAGTGTGTCTGAAGGACTGAAAGTATGAAGTCTAAATTTGTCGCCTCGCATCTGCACATCTCTAACACTACTTAATTGCTCAAGTTCTGTTCCCAGAGATTCCGGCGTGCTTTCAAACGCAATTTCAATTGAATGCATCTTCTCCATTGCCTGTTTCATTTTTTCAGGTGTGCCAATAATCCCAATTCTTCCTTGGTTGATAATTGCAATCCTGTTGCATAATTCGTTGGCCTCTGCCATGTTGTGTGTTGTCAAGAAAATAGTGGTTCCTTGATCATTAAGTTCTCGGACAAAACTTCGAATCAATCTGACACTTTGGACATCAAGTGCTGTTGTAGGTTCATCAAGGAAGAGGACATCCGCGTCATTTACCAGCGCCATTGCTATCGTGAGGCGACGTTTCATGCCACCAGAGAACTCCCTAACATCCTTGTTTCGTACTTCTTGCAGACCGAACATATCAAGCAGCTCCTCTGCCTTTTTCTCTCGCTTTTCTCGACCAAGCCCATAGAGCTTTGCTGTGAAAATGAGGTTGTCCCATGCAGAGAGATCGATGTACACATTGGAGAGGTCTGTAACCACACCCATCCGTTCTTTTGCAGGAATGGAATGAATCTCGTGGCCCATAATCTGGGCGTTCCCCTCCGTTGGTGTTGATATGCCTGTCAGCATACGGGTGGTCGTGGTCTTTCCTGCACCATTTGGCCCCAGAAATCCAAATACTTCCCCTACCTCTACTTTAAAACTAATCTGATCAACTGCGGTAAAATCTCCAAACTTCTTTGTCAGATTAGTAACTGATATGGCGGATGTCATAGGGATTCTCAAACGTTCCAATGTTAAAAAATTGGTCACACTAATGCATTTGCAGCAAGTTTCGCTTCTCAGAGAAAAAAAGAGAGCGTAGGAATACATCCAGACTCCGATAGTATGAATCTCCGCCCGTTCTGGAGAAGTCGAGCGGAGATTGACAATCTAGTTACACTGAAGATACTCGGATATTTCCCAATCTGTCACTTCAAACGGTCCTGGGTCTCCAGTACTATCAAGATAACGTGACCACTCTGCCTTTTTCAAATCGAGATATGTATCAACAACTCGACTGCCCAACGAATCAAGGAGAAGAGAATTACTGCGTAGAGAATCTAGAGCATCAGTCAATGAAACTGGTAATGATTCAACCTCTGTTGTTCCATGGAATAGGTCTTTTTCAGTAGGTTCTGGTGGAGCCAATTCATTCGAAACACCGTCCATGCCTGCCGAAAGAATGGCCGCCAATGCAAGATGTGGACTACATGATGGGTCTGGGCATCTGAATTCAATTCTGGCACTCTTGGCTGATCCATTGAATTGAGGTATCCGCAACATAGTCGTCCTGTTTCTTGGCCCCCATGCAATTCTTGTTGGTGCCTCAAACCCTGGAACCAATCGTTTGAATGAATTGACTGTAGGTGCAACAATAGCTGAGAGCGCCTTGGCGTGTTTAAGAATTCCCGCCACATAATGACCTGCAATATCAGAAACCTCTGATGCTCTTTCTGTTGCAAACAGGTTGGAACTCAAATCATCGTTCCACAAACTCTGATGGATATGCATACCGCTGCCATTCATAGAAACAAACGGTTTCGCCATGAACGTTGCAGTCATCCCTCTTCGAGAAGCCAATTCTGCAATAACATGCCTTGCAAGCATTAGAGATGTTGCTGCATCCAAAGCCGGTCTATGCTTCAACCCTATCTCATGCTGTCCATTAGCCACTTCATGGTGATGGGTTGTTGTTGTTATTCCCATTCCGGACAGGGACATTATTACATCGCGTCTGAGCTGAAGCCCCCTGTCAGCAGGAGTTGTTGCAAAATACCCTGCCCTATCCGCTGGCTGCAGCATAGAATCCTCCAAACCCGTAAGGAAGAACTCAAGCTCAAACCCCGCTACCATCATGTATCCTTTTTCATATGCCTTATCGGAAACATGTTTCAGAACGTTGACGGGATCGCACATGTGTGGAGTTCCTGACACTTCATGAACAGAACATGGGACAATCTCCATTAGAGGGTCCCAGGGAGCTGGTAGCGGATTATTCTGTAGTGGACGAAGAAGCAAGTCGCTGGAATTCACATCCGCGTAGCCGCGAACTGAGGAACCATCGAAGAACACTCCCTCTTCGAACACTTCCTCTTTTCGATCATATGCCAGTTCGATACTGCGAGTTGTACCCAGTATCGAAGAGAAAATCAGTCTGAGAAATTCTGGTTTTGCTTGCTTTTCATCCAAAGTCTTCACCTATGGTATTGGAATCTGTTTTCTCAGTTACTAGTATAAGATTATCTCGAAAAATACGGAAGATATTTCAGTTATTTCAGCATTTTAGACGTATGACTGAAAAATCTTCAACAAATCCGGCCATAAAATTGGATGGCTTCGATTACAAGATAATAGCGCTTCTACAAAAGAGAGGGCGAATGACGTACCAAGAGATCTCCAAAGAGATTGGCAAAGGCATTTCAACAGTTCATAACCGTGTTAGGGCGTTGGAAGAGGCTGGTGTGATCAAAGGTTTCACTGCTGTACTTGATGGCTCTAAGGTCGGACGTCCGACTGTTGCTATGGTATTGATAACTATCAGATATAGAGTTCCTGGGAGAAAGACGGTTCTCTCACAGAGAGAGTTTTGCGATGAAGTCGCCCAACATCCGCTTATTCAAAGTGTTCACGTCTTGAGTGGCGAATATGATGTAATGTTGAAAGTACGAACTCGAGATGTCGATGAGATGAATAGATTCATCGTGGATTTTCTGAGACAAATGCCAGCAGTTGATAAAACACTAACAATGTTCGTCATGGATACATACCTTGATACTACAGAGATTCGACTTACTGAATCATTCCCAAAAGTGAATGGGTGAACTTGCTGCATTAGTTTATGTACTTTCTAGAATAAAACAAGTTGAACAACAATGACTGCTCAGATGGCGGATGTATTCCTATATGAAGGTGAAAGTTTTAGTCTTGTTGGCCTAGATGGTGAAGGTCTCTATACACCAGAGTCTTTTGGAATGCATCCTTTCTCAACCTGTACTGCTTGCTGGCGGGGTTTTGTTATGACCTACGATTGTGTGGATAACAAGCTCTTACTTCAAGCCATGGATGTAAACGTGCATGAAGCTGGTCCAATCAACGGTATTGATCCATCCCCTTCTGAAGATTTTTTCAAATTCAGATACGATAATCTCCAGTTGAACACACTTTTTACTGGCACAATCTTGCTTGCAAAGGACTTCATACAGGAGATGTATGTCCATATGGGATTCCAGAGACCAATTGCTTTCAAGACAGTACTTGAGATTCATATTGAAAATGGCGAGATAAGCAAAATAGATGACTTATCGGAACTGATGGCGTTGAGGCGAAAAGAAGATCCCACTAAAGGTGCTCAACCAGCATCGCCCTCAGAACCGGATATTCATGAATGGATTGGAGAAACCTTCTCTTTGGACTATGAAAAACCTGAAGATGAATAGTTGTATGATAGGTCTCCGCTTCATTTTCAGGTCATTATTTATGTGAATCTCTGTCTGTAATTGACTGAGGAGGACATACCTTGTCACAAAAGGATGGAGATCGACCAGAATTCTCTGTGGATGATGCAACCCGTATAGCGTTTAATTTGTTTGGATTGGAAACTACCGCTGAGGAGTTGCCCAGCGAGAGGGATCGTAATTATCTGCTCAAGAAAGATGGGACTTGTTCATATGTCCTGAAGATCGCTGCAACTTCCGAAAAGCGAGAAACCCTTGAGTTCCAAAATGCGGCGATGAACCATCTCGGAGAGATGGAGGTACCGTTTCTATCTCCACGGATAATTCCTTCAACTACTGGAGATGATATATCAATGGTTCCAGATAGTAAAGGAGAGATTCATTTTGTTCGCCTTCTGACTTATCTTTCTGGGCGGCCTCTTGCAGTAGTGAATCCCCATACTCCTGATCTTATGACCGACTTTGGAATGTTTATGGGCTCACTGAGTGAAGCATTGCAAAGCTTCGACCATCCCGCAACACATCGTGATTTCTATTGGGATTTGAGAAATTCTCCTGAGCTAATTGCTAAATATAGAGAATTAATATCCGATGAAGAGAATCGTTCCATGGTTGATTACTTCAATGAATTATTCAATGAGAAGGTAGTTCCCAAAATACGCGGTTTGAGAACAGGCGTAAATCACAACGATGGGAATGATTACAATATCCTTGTTGAAAAACCGTGGTCCAATAAGTTTCGGCAATTCGGTCTACTTGATTTTGGCGACATGGTTTACACATGTACTGCTTTCGAATTAGCTATAGCAGCGGCGTATGCTATTCTTGACAAACCTGACCCTCTATCAGCGGCGGCCTCTGTCATAGCGGGTTATCATCAAAAGTATCCATTGCTTGAAGATGAAATAGAGCTCCTATTTCCTATGATATGTCAAAGACTAATTACTAGTATTTGTGTTCAAGCACATCAGATGTCCATTGAACCAGATAATGAGTATCTTGGAATCACTGTAAATCTTGCATGGGATGCTATCAAGAAGCTAAGGCATATCCATCCGAATCAGGCATGGTATCAGTTTCGCGCGGCATGTGGGTTCTCTGCTCATCCAAATCATGACAAGATCACAACATGGCTCAGCCAAAACCAGAAATCATTCTTCCCCTTATTAGGCTCCAATTTCGATTATTCGAATACGTCTATTATTGATTTAAGTGTGGGAAGCAAGGACTATGGTGTTCCAGATGAGGTTACAAATCCGGAGAGATTCATTGCACTAGTTGAATCAAAGATGTTTCAAGAAAAATCGAACCTTGGACTAGGTCGATACAATGAGGCTAGAATGATCTATGCAGGTTCACAGTACTCAGCAAAAGGAATGACTGAATCCCGAACTGTCCATATTGCCTTGGATTTCTTCGTGAAGAGTGGCACTCCAATTTATGCTCCCATTGACGGAGTGATTCATTCATTCAAGAACAATGACCTTCCGTTTGACAATGGACCTACTATTGTCATTGAGCATAAAACGGGGGATGGTACTCCATTCTATACACTCTATGGACATCTTAGTCCTGACTCCATCGCCAAAATTGAAGTTGGACAAACTATCGTCTGGGGACAGGAGATAGGTAGAATCGGTGAGTATCCAGAAAATGGTGGGTGGCCCTCTCATCTTCATTTTCAGATAATTCTGGATATGCTTAACTTTGAAGGAGATTATTATGGAGTCTGTTGGCCCAGTCAGAGAAATCTCTGGACAAGTATCTGTCCTGACCCTAATCTAATCATGGGCCTCTCACCCAACATATTTCCTCCAAAGAGATTGAGTTCTGAAAGGATATTGGAACTCCGAAGAAAACACTTTGGAAGGAATCTCAGTGTTTCCTATGAAACGCCAATAAAGGTAGTGCGTGGATATATGCAGTATCTCTATGATGAGGACGGTCGTCAGTACCTTGACTGTGTGAACAATGTGCCCCATGTCGGTCACTCACACCCTAAAGTTGTGAAAGCGATTCATGATCAATCGAAAGTTCTCTATACCAATACTCGCTACTTACATGATAATCTTGCATTATACGCTAGGAAACTAGCATCTACTCTTCCAAATTCATTAAGTATCTGTTTCTTCGTTAATAGTGGCAGCGAGGCAAATGAACTAGCAATAAGACTCGCAAAAGCACACACAAAACGAGATGGATTCATTGCTTTAGAGGGAGCCTATCACGGAAACACAGATGGTCTCGTCGGATTGAGTTCATACAAGCATAGCGGTCCAGGTGGTACAGGACCTTCCAGCAATGTACAAGTAGTAGTCAATCCCAATCCCTATCGGAGTCATTATGGGATTGATGAAAATGCTGCAAAGAAACATGCTGAGGACATTAAAACTGGAATAAGATTGATGGAAGAAAGAGGATATCAAATTGCAGCTTTTATTTGTGAACCTGTGATGAGCTGTGCTGGACAGATTGTTTTTCCCCCGACGTATCTGAAACATGTTTACAAACATGTCAGAGATGCTGGTGGTATTTGCATTGCAGATGAGGTGCAGATTGGTTTTGGCAGAATGGGCACTTGTTTTTGGGGTTTTGAAACACAAGGAGTAGTACCTGATATCGTAACTATGGGAAAGCCAATCGGGAATGGACATCCGCTTGCTGCAGTTGCGACAACATCTGAAATTGCCGACTCATTCAACACTGGAATGGAATTTTTCAGCACAACTGGAGGAAATCCCGTTTCTTGCGCAGTTGGCCTAGCAGTACTAGATGTCATTGAAAATGAGAATCTCCAAGAAAATGCAAAAAATGTTGGAGCGTATCTCAAGGACGAGCTTGAAAAACTTAAAGTCACGCATCCATTAATTGGAGATGTTCGTGGGTTCGGATTATTCTTGGGAGTTGAATTAGTAAAGCTTGGCGAAACGCTTCCTCCGGCGGCTGAGGAGGCTCATTACATCGTGAACAGAATGCGTACCTTTGGAGTTCTCATAAGCGTTGATGGGCCCATGCATAACGTTCTGAAGATTAAACCGCCCCTTATATTCTCCAAAGACGACGCAGATAGACTAGTGTCAACACTGGATTTGGTGCTCTCAGAGGATTTCCCACGAATGGCTCATCATAATTCATGATTCCTCTTCTTGCAGAGGCCTATTAGCTAGTTGAAATTCCTCATCTATACTGTTCAAGAAACAGCTGGGCTTAGTGGTCACAGGTGGTCAATGAAGTGGTCATTTCATCTCAGAATTATCATTACTAGTGACCAGTCTATACTCTCTTGTGAAACATTATGGTTCAGATCAAGACTTCCCAATATGGCAATGCCAGAGTCAAGGATGATTTTACTAGAAGAGTTCCTTCTTCGCCTCGAGCTGTTGCGGATGCCTATTTTCGTAGGTGACCGTTTTGGAATCAATTTCAACACCCACAATGGAGTTGGAACCAGAGAAATCTATTGGAATCAAGTTCATTCTTGACCTTCGAGATTATGCACGGTTTTGGGCAGGGCTGCTTGTTTTCAATATTGGGAGCGTAATAGGCCTGCCCGCCTTGTTATTCTTCCTTTGCGAGTTAACTTCATCGTGCATTGAACGACTGCAGAAACTTGCGCTTCAGACTGAGCTCCAAATGATGGTGATTCTATTATAGATATCACAAATTGATCTGTATCTACCGGGAGGCTTTGGCCTCCCACCATTTATCAACAACGCGATTGTGATATCACCCGTACTCGAACCCGCTTACTCCTATCTCTTGCTTGTTTTTTAGAATAAGTACTACTACAATAACAATCACAGAAAAGCCACCTATAGTGATGGCCATAACTGTGATATCACCCAAACCCTCAATCCATGTTTGTTGAATCTCGACGATAATCGTATCTGAAGCGAAATTCCCAGAGGTATCATAGACTACTATCGTATAGTTGTATACTCCTGCGAGAAGATTACTCGGAATTTGGTATATGATGTTACCCTCTGACCATGAACCATTGGCGACCAATATATCATCCCTGTAGATTTTATACGTGTCCGGACGTAAGTCCTCTGCAAGCCAACTGATGTCGATATTAGCAGCTGCTGATTCAAGTGTGATATCTGTGGGGCTATTAACTGTAGGGGCTGTTGTATCCTCAACTGTAACAATGACTGTGTCACTGTCATGATTGTTAGAGGCATCAAACACTTGAATTGTGAAATTATAGCGACCCAAATCTAAGCCATCAATGGAAATATACACGTTGTCTGTTGTCCAGTAGATACTTCTAATGACCTCTCCATCTTGATAAATCTTGTAATTTCCAGGGTCCAGATCCGAGATAGTCCAATAGATTACATTACCCGATGAACCTAATTCATACCAGATGGGCATTGGATTGCTCAAGAATGGTGCAGTGGTGTCCGATGCTGTAACAATGACATGGTCAACGACCGTCACATCGCCATCACCATAAATGACTGCCATGTAGTCATAAACTCCAGGGTAGAGGTTTGCAATGTGATAAGTCAATGTGGAGCCAGTCATCAGACCAGCTTCCAATAGACTACTATTTCTGTAGATTTCATAAGATGTGGGATTCATGTTTTCTACTTGCCAAGATATTTCGTGTGATCCGGTTCCTGCTTCAAGTGCGAAATCATCAGTGCCTACAATAGTAGCACGTGGCAACTGTGCTAATCCATCAGTAGTTTCTATGAAAATCTCATCTACTAACATTGGGAATAATGGTGAAGTATCATGACGAGCACTCGCTATTGCTACATAATGGATCTGACGAGTTCTATCTGATTCTGAGAAGGCTGTGATGAACGCATCTCCTATTCCTTCAACATTGCCCATCAATCCAAGGGATTCATTGTATCTCAATCCCATTGATCCATCAAAGGCAGTCCACGTGATTGGATAGCCAGAACCATAACCATCGCGACTTCCGTTAGCATACACATAGCTGACACCATAGGCTCCTTGGCTTGATCCAGACCATCCATCTCCAAAACTGAGAAACATTACTGGGTTTCGATTAGCATCCCCAAGCATGACAACCTGATATCCAAGGTATGACGCAAGTGAGTTATCCGCACTTACTTGCACAGAGAAATTCAGGAGGTCTTCAACAGCGAAAGCTTCGGGCAGAGCATACTCAAAGACTGGACCATGATAAAGAGTTCCAATTGGTACATACGAAACAGAAAGTTCTGAACCATCAGATGAGAGATTTCCACTGACACTGTTCCATTGCATCCAATTGATGTTCCAACTATCATTGTAAGAGAAACCTGTTGTGTTCGAACAATCATGGTGCCATGTTGCAGATCCTTGTTCATCCCACACTCCGTGCGTCGGTTCACTAACTGCCCATTTTCTGACAAACGTATCATCCCACCAACTGACATAGTTAGATTGTTGACCATATCCAATTGCATAAAGGTCATCTGAAATACTTGCTCCCCCACCAGAGATGAGAGATATCTCCCCCATGTATAGACCATCCTTCCACGCTTGGATCTTATCTGTACTCATAGAGAGTCCGACATTTATTTCAAACCATTGATCTGAACCGCCTGTATAGTTATCCGGCCAATGAACGTAATTGAGTCCATCTTGAAGGTAGCTGAATTGACCATCATACCCTCTACAGGCGTAGACCCAATTCTCAGAAAGAGACCTTACTAGCGGGGCATGACCGCCTCGCAACTGATTGTCATCTCTAATCCAACTGTGAACCATGAAATCATGTGTCAATGCCTCCCCGCTTTGAGTCAGATTTTTGAAGATATCCGCACCGGGAACAGTACTATATTTCTTGAGTGAATAGGTTCCATGTACAACCTCATCTGTGGCGCAAATAAACCCAGCACTTGTTGTTCCATCCCATCTATCGAGATTATTGTTCTCATAATCATCAAAGAAGATGAATGTGTTAGTACCATTACTTGTTGAACTACAACTCGAATTTCCATAATATATGAAAATTGATACATCGTTATCTAGACTATCTGCTATTTTTACCCAAAAAGAAGCATTCTCGGAATCTAGATAGCTTTCTCTCCAATAATCAAGAAGGGTTGCTCCATCGTTATCCGTAAATCTGATATCATCAAAGTCTGGTTGACATTTTTCTTCACAAAACATTGTGTCACCAGAATCCGTACCTGTCCCAAACACAACATTGAAACTAACTTGGTAGTTCGAACCAGCACCTGTGGAGTTTGTCAGTTCGTGTGATTTTCTATAGCTCCATCCACTCAGCCATGATTCTTGCTCTTGCCACTCGCCCTGTACTGGTTTGCTTGAACTTGCCGATCTAAGGAACACATAATCAAAATCCAGATTCAAATCTCCGGAATCAAGAATGCCATTCCAGCTATACACATAGCAACCAAGGAATATGAATTGAGGAGTAGAATCAAATGAATACCCACTATATGTATCCAGTATAGTTTGATTTTGTATCCATGAGTTCTTTGTGACGTTATTGGGTGTACTCACGATTTCTGTTATCATGAATTCATTGGGCACATACTGTCCTATTACTGGTTCAAAGTGGTCATAACCTGGTGCAGAATTCACGTCATAATATGAACGTACGTTATTTAGACCTGAAGTGTTGAATGCCAAAAAGTATGCCATTCGAGTATGATCGTCTCCAGCTGTATCTGCACAACTAACACCCCACTCTCTATTGACTGTCAGTTGATTGATTCGCCAGCGCGACACAATGGAAACGTCTCTCATATCCCACTGACCGTCAGTCTTCATGCTAGGGAAGTTGATACTTGAACCTGTACTTGTGATGGATACCGATGAATAACCCGCCGACTCGATCCATGGGCCAAACACGTCCCACTTGTCTGTATCGAGTGTACTGTCTTCAAAGTCATCAAAGAAGAGGAATGTCGAGTCACCGTCACTTGTGGTGTCACATTCTGTATTTCCATAGTAAACAAATATTGTCACGTTATAATCCAGACTATCTGCTACTTCTATCCAGAAAGTAGCATTCTCAGAATCATTGAATGATTCTCTCCAGTAATCCAGAAGAGTCACTCCATCATCATCAGTGAACCTGAGATCATCAAAATCAGATTGACAATCTGTATCGCAGTAGAGAGTCGCTCCTGCATTGGTTCCCGCACCATAAAGCACCGTTAGTTGTATCTGGTAATTTGACCCAGCTCCTGTGGAATTATGAATAAGATGCTCTACTCTATATCTCCATCCGGAAAGCCAGTCATCGCCTGCAGTCAGGTCAGTTGATTCTGGTCCACCCCAACCTGTTGTTTGAGCATCTGAAATAGTCTGTTTCATGCCAGGCAATGATGTAGTTATGCAACATGGAATTAGAAGACAAAGAAGGATGACAAAACTGGAACGCGATACAGATATGGATTTCATGCCAATAACTCCTCCATTCATTCATAGTTTAGCGAGGATAAAAATATTCGCTATTTGTTTGGAAGTCGCTAGGAGCGCTTTGAAACATATGACCGTATTTCCACGTATTTCTTAAGTCCAGAAGTACACGACTATTACTGGCTTATAGCATCTCGGAGTTCGATTCAATGGATACAAGAAAAGTGGCAATAGGTATTGGTTTGATACTACTAATCGTTACGATGTCTCTTGGAGTAACACTTCTCATTGGATCCCCTGGTCCAATTGATACTGAGCCTCCACCGACTGATAATCAGGTACCTCAAATAGCTGTAGAAAATCCCTCTTCAGGATCCGTTCTTTCTGGAATCGTTCCAATCAACATCTCTGTGATTGACGATGAAATTCTTATTTCAGATATCTACATCAATGGACATTTCGTGATTTCCTCTAACCTTTACAATTGGGATACAACTAGCATTCCTGATGGGAGATATACAATTCGTGTGGAGGCTGAGGATAGTGCTGAACTTAGTGATAGGGTTTTCTTTCAAGTAACAGTTGATAATATCGATGAGACTCCGCCTGTCTTTGATGGCACATTCAAGGTCATGTGCTACAACATCAAAGAATCAGGAACCAATGATGACTGGAAAACAGTTGTGAAGATGGAAAATCCTGACCTGCTTGTTGTCGTCGAAACCGGATATTGGGATGACCGCGCAAACGAATTACTCAACGATGCAACAAGTGAGTTAAATGCATTCTTTGTGGATGAGGCTCCTTATGACGCATATTGTGTTCAAAATGTGTACTACTCAACTAGCGGAGAGGCAATTCTGAGCCGTTTCCCTGTAAAACAAAGCCATCAGATTGAACATGTCCCCCTCGATGATGGCACCGATTATTATGTCACTCATGATTTTATTGAAGCAATCATTGATGTTAACGGTACAGATGTACATGTATTCGGAGGTCATCTGAAAGCCAGTGAGGGTGAAGATAACATGGGGCGAAGAGAACGTGAAGCCGAAGGCATAATCAATTACATGGATAACTTGGGAGATGTTCCAATCTTGTATTTGAGTGATCAGAACTCATTCTCCCCAGTTGACATAGGTCCTCTAGCTCCTGAGGGAATGGATTTAGGGTATGGTCCACAAGCCATGATGCTATTTCCAAATGACTCCATCTATGGTATGTACTCATCCGAAATTCATAACTTTACAGATGTCTTCAGGACACTCAATCCAGACGACCCTGGCCACACCTTTGGTCACGGGGATTCAGCAACCTCATTTCGGATTGATTTCATAATTGTGAATTCCTTCTTTGAGAATATGCTGGTGAATTCCACCGTAGTTACAGAGGCACCTGCATTCACTGCCTCGGACCATTATGCGGTTACTGCATGCCTTGATTGGTTAGGTGGTACATGATGCGCCAGAAATCATAAAACGCCTCAAAACAACCATGAGAAGATTTAATTCGAAATGTTCGGGTATCTTCTCGTGGTGTGGAGGTAGCCTTGTCGTGTACGCTGATGATGCCCAGAAGAAAGTAACTGCTGCTCTCTCACTTCGTCTCTACGGGTCCTCAGCAGCTTCGGCTCGAAGAGATATTGACTCGATTATGAATGTGTCTTCCGGCAACAATCCTGTAAGATCTTCTGAAACTGGTCTGGTTGAAGTGAAGCCAGAGATTCTTACCTCAGCACCGGGTGCAGATTGCAGCACTGGTGGAACCGGTAGTGAGTGCGATTTAGCCTGCATCATTATTGTTATCGTCGTAATGGCAGTGTTTGCACTTGTATGGGCGGCGGTAATGATTGTATTCTCGATAGTAACACTGGGCGGTTTCATCAAGAGGCGATATAGGACTCTTATATTGGTCGAGAAGGCAAACCCTGAGTTCTTAGGAAAACTATCCGTTCTAGCTGTAAGAAAGGATTCGGTCTTGGATTACCACTTCAGCCATACACCGTATGATGAATGGGTAGATGATACATTTGGTCTATTCATGAGGAAGAAGTATATTCGCCAAATTGCGATGGCTATCGGATTCGGTTGGGGATTAATAGAAATTGCATACAAGATTCCAAACATCATTAACCCAGATTTCCACTATGATCTTTGGCCTTTCCGATTAGTTATGATATTGGTCTTCACGCCTCTTATCTTGTACAGTCCATTCCTTGAATGGAGATTCAGAGGTGCATTCGACCTCGGGGATGAAATGGTTACCCGCCTCCTGCATGAATTTCCTTCCTTTTCACCGGATTACCCAATGCAATTTCAAACACCGCCCAGTGTGCTGTCAATAAAACCATCCTTCTCAATAGACAAAGCAAAGAATGAAGAATCTGGATATTATACTGGAAATTAGTGGTGCCATTGTGGTATGGTTTTGAGATGATACAAAATGTATGGTGCCAGGTTCCACTTCGTTGTTGCGTTTCTTATTGCTTGTCTATAAACCGATCGTACTCTCACTTGTCTGACTCAGCTCAGTCATTCAAAATACTTTATATCTCTCTGCCAGTGCATCTTTTGTTGTGAATTGAACAACTTATCTGATTGGAGATAGCTCTGATCGAATCATATAACCTCACGTCAATTGCAACGCAAAACTTGAGTCTGGTATCCATTCGAGTATCTTGTCATAACGCGGAGTGTCTGATTGCATTTACTGCGACATTCTCCATCAGAACCGATCAAATAGAAGCCCGATATAGCTATGAATGTGTACAATGCACTTTCGCATCCATTGCGTGAGAAAATACTGAAGATAATTGATGAAGAACGCCTAGTTCCCTATAACACCTTATTAAGTAAACTGGGATTAGAGGAAACCGGACTACTCAACTACCATCTTAAGAAACTTAGAGGATTCGTTGAGAAGAATCAGGGATTTTATCGGCTCACTATTGAGGGTAAGAATGCAATACGTCTCATGCTTGTAAAAGACCAGCTTACGGCGGGCCAGTCAATTGATGTCCACGCCGCTGAATCAGTTAGTACAGTTCATAGAGTTGGAGTCATTCTATGTACATGCGGGAGCATGATTGATCGTACAATAAATATTCCCTCTATCACAGAGAAGCTACTGGAATTGCCAAATGTTGTTGCAAGGAAGGTTCTCCCCTTTTTATGCATGCTAGAGAATGTGGAGAAACTCAAGACTTGGAGCAGTAAACACTTCTTAACCGGCATAGTAATTGCCGCCTGTTCTCCCAAACTGCACCACGAGTTGTTCAGAAAAATAAGTGAAATGCTGGAGATATCAACTGAGTTTATCAATATCCGAGAACAGTGTGCTTGGGTCCACCGACGCGAACCTGAGTTTGCTACTGAAAAGGTTTTGTATCTGATTGCAGCCAGTGTTGCAAAGCTGAATTATCATGTCCCTGCTACAAAGCGAGAGGTACCCATTCGCAAGAGTGTAGCCATCATC
>CAYMLT010000031.1:7517-18444 GCA_964391265.1 uncultured archaeon | reverse complement strand
TACATAGCCATCCCAAGAACCAACGATGATATCGGGTCTGTAATCCCTATCGACATCATCAACCTTTACGGAGAAGACCTTGAAGAAACCCGGGCTTGTCCACACAAGGTCAAACATATTCTCAGTATTTGCGTAGGGGTCATACAGATGCCGCTGCTCGAAAACGTATACATGCCCATCCGCAGAGCCCACTACCACCTCGAGGAAATCGTTGAGATCAGTATCCCCAAAATCAACACTCAGAACATCACTTCTGATAATGCCATCCCCTAATTCGAATACTTTATCGAATTCATTGGTTTCGGTGTTCATTCTAAAGAGATGGACCTCATTGTCATACAGATATCCACCACCACATGCCAAGAATCCTGTTTCAGTATCATATGCAATAGAGTGTATTGCTGCTTTAGACTTCCATGGTTCATAGATCGTCTGGTATTTGTTATCGCGGTCTCCTAGAAGATCATCGATATCAAAATCGGATGAGAATGATGGATTGTCCTCAGCTATTGCATTCTGAACTGCCTCTTGGATATTGACTGGCAACTCAGGAACAACAGTCACTTCAGAATCCGCCACAAACGGGATGCTTGGAATCAAAGCCAGAGTTCCGGTGAGCATTATCATCAATGCAAACAGCGAGAATAATTTACCTTTCATCTTATGAACCACCCTCCTTGGTCTTCTTCGTCGGTGACTTCCGAGTCGTCTTTCGTGTTGCTTTCTTTTTAGTAGATTTCTCTTCTTTTGTGTCTGGGTCTTTTTCCACCGTAGACTTCGGCTTGCGGGTCTTCTTTCGCACAGGCTCTGGTTCTGGTTCGGATACTGCAGCTGGTTTGGCATCCCCGGGAGTCGTGGAATTTCTCGAACCAGGAAGAATCTTCTGAAGATACCCCTTGTGCCAACTTAGACCAAAAATGACAACTGCAGCAGCGCACACAGCAATGATGCTAATAATAAGCAGCCAATCAATTCCGGGCGAAATTGGAGGAACCCTGAATTCAATAGATGCGGAATACATGTCCCCATCAGAAGTGCTGCCGTAGACATTAAGAGTGTACTCACCAGGTTCCCAGAGAATAGTATCATTGTACCACTCCTGTACTGCAGAATCATAGACCAGAGAAGTATCATTGCTTGTTACACCATCTACCTCATAATTATACCACATAGACTCGAATGAGGTAAGGTTAACAACACGCACGGCAGTGGTTGAATATGCATCTGCATCTGAAACGGGGGTCAGAATCACCATTGCTCGTGTAACTGGATTTGGTTCTGGAGCGATTGAAACAACGGCAAATGTGACTTGCTCCATGTATTCAGTTCCATTAATGTCATTACCAAACACCTGAACCGTATAAAGACCAGATTTGGCCGAGAGTGTTGAACTTAGCCACGCCTCAATTTCGGCATCATATGTGAGACTTGTATTCTCTCCGTAAGTAGCACCATTGTACAATCTATAGTGCATTGATTGAATGTTTGTATAGTTCATAACAGCAATACCAAAGTCAGTTCCGACCGCGCCTTTTGATACTGGGGATAGAATACTGAAGTATGTCATTCCAAGCGGATTGGTGCCTGTCGCAATTTCAAAACCGTCTGAGAGACCGTCTCCATCTGAGTCCCGGTTAAGCGGATTTGTTCCATAGGTGTAAACCTCGGCACCATCGAGAAGGCCATCTCCATCTGAGTCCTGGTGATAAATTCCACCGCCAATAACACTGCAGAGTCCTAGCTTATACTCCATACCATCCTCCAATCCGTCATGATCTGTATCAAAATCATACGTATCATTGACACCATCACTGTTTGAGTCGACAACCATTGGATCTGAGAAGTAGTCGAACATCTCAGCTGAATCGGGCAGCCAATCTCCATCAGAGTCCCACTCTGTTGCAGATGTCGGATAGATGGGAGTCTGTGCCAGAAAGAATCTATTGTCGACAGGTTGTGCCTCTGCTAGAGCCATCCCCGAGGTCTCAAGTCCTATGCTCCAATTCGTGGGAGGCCATGACCCGTATGGATACACATCATAGAGCGTTTCTTCGAAGTCATACAGCCCATCGCCATCAGTATCATTACTGAGAGCTGAGCTGTTGTACACCCATATCTCATGCCAATCATCGAGCGTGTCATTATCAGTGTCTACATTCCCAGGGTCCGTGTTGAAAATGATAGCCTCTTGATAATCAGAGAGAAGGTCTCCATCTGTGTCAAATGCACATGGGGAGGAGTTGTACTTGAATTCGATAGTAATCGATAGATATGGATAGACAATGTCAGACACATTCACCAGCATGAGCTCGCTGCCATCAGAAAGCATGTCTCCATCGGTATCTGCATTTGTTGCGTCCAGAGGAAGCGCATCCATCCAAGGAATCAGACCGGAACCTAAGTAGAGCTCTATGGCGTCCGAGAGACCGTCATGGTCTGTGTCTGTAGCGGTTGCATTCGTATCATAGAGAGTAACCTCATCATAATCAGACATGGGCCATGTGTAATCACCATCTTCATTTGGTTCAAGTATTGAGTCTCGATCCGTATCCCAATTAAGCGGATCTGTTTTGTAGATAAGGGCTTCTTGTCCATCACTTAATCCATCATAATCCGTGTCCCAATCAAAGGGACTTGTATAGTACACCTTGACCTCTTGGAAGTCAGTAAGGCCATCGTTATCAGAATCTTCGTCCATGGGGTCGCTTCCCCATCGGAGAACTTCTTCTCCATCAAAGAGTCTATCGCCATCTGAGTCATCTAAGAGGGGATTACTGTGCCACAGAAATACTTCTTCTCCATCCTTTAGCGCGTCGAAATCAGAATCCTCAAGACGTGGGTTTGTATTGTAAACGTAGAACTCATCGCCATCCGTAATGAGGTCACCATCAGAATCAACGCTTCGTGGATCGCAACCTAACAGCAGCTCCTGCATGTCATACAAGCCATCGCCGTCAGTATCTGCGATATTTGGATTTGTGTGATTACTATAGGGGTTCAGCACACCCTCGATACCATCAATCAATCCGTCTCCATCGGAGTCCGCATTGTTTGGATCAGTAGGGGGACTCTGTGCGAGTTCATAGCCATCACTATTCAGCCATAGGCCAGCTTGCGGAGTCCTATCTGTCACACCTGTGTCGCCATCTGAATCGGGATTACATGGATTGGTGAAGACACGTTTATTGTACGGAAACCCATCGTCATCGATAAAGACCATGTCGATTCCACGTACTTCGGCTCCATCATTCATGTCATAGAGAAACTCTGGAGCTTGTGAGTCTTTCACTCCGTTATACAGCTGGTAATAGCTATCGTCATCTGTATCTGCATCGAGTGGATGAGTGTAGCCAAAATTGAAGATGATGGGATCGGCATCAAACCCAGACCCGGCAGTGTCGTTATAGAGAAGATCCAGACCATAGTATGCAGCCATGGGGCCCTCATCGCCATCGAGCAATCCATCTCCATCAGTATCAGGATTTAGCGGATCAGTTCTGTCATTGTAGGATTCGCCACCTATGATGACCTCTGTCACCGTAGGCGTGACAGTGGTAATGTTGATGGGGGTGAAGATCTCATACTCATCAGTTAATCCATCGCCGTCGGTGTCTTGGCAAAGGGGATCTGTACCATAAATGTACACTTCCTCGAAATCAGTCAGATAGTCCCAATCAGTGTCTTCGAAAATCGGACTGGTGCCCATTTCCCATTCTTCACCGTCCAGCAAGCCATCGAGGTCGCAATCGGGGTCAGTTGCATCAGTGAACATAGTCTGCACTTCGAGTTTGTCACTAGCACCATCAAAATCAGTGTCAGGCTCGTTGGGATTCAGACCGGGAATTGTGGCTTCATACGTATCAGAAAGCCCGTCACCATCTGAATCGAACCCTATACCAGACTCTTCATATTCATCCTCACCCTTGTGAGGTGATAGGTCCCATGGGCTGCCACTAGGTTGCCAGGAGAACTCGAAGTCCTTATCGAATAAGCCGAGGTCGATATTCACCTTGATAGTGAATATCAGGGCCAGTGTGATTATCATCGGGTCACTCGACGCCAGGTCCTGGAAAAACGTCAGAATGATCTCCAAAGAACCATCGAACGAGAGCGAGATAATATAGAGATCTATTCCTATATGCAATACAGCACCCAAGATTATCGAGATACTCAAAGTCGAAACCTCTGGATTCAGGGCGGTTGCAGCTCGCTTCACGATGTCCAGCTCCACCGCAAAGAGCACCGTGATAGTTATGGAATCAAGTCCTATATACTCGGCAACAGCATTGAGACCACCGGCAGCTCCGCCGCTCACAAAGTCCAAAATAGTGAACACCCTGGAAACTCCAATCCTAATATTGAGTCCCCATTCAACAATCTTGAAAAAATCTTCAAACTGAAAAATGCCAGCCCTAAATGTGAATAGGTTGAGAATAAAGTAAGCAGATCCAGAAAACGTTAGCTCAAGGCCAAACTGCACCAATAGGAATTTGAGAAGAGGATTCTTGGAAGTGTCGAATTCATTTACACCAAGACGTGCATAGAACTGCGGGCTAATCTCAAAGCATTTGAACACAACAACAAAGAAATCCTCAAGCGTGTCCATCTCAAAGACTTTGCGTCCTTCAAAGATAACACTGGATATAAGATCAAAGAGGGGGGTAGGATCAATAGAGAACCCAGCGACAATACCTAAGTCAATAGTGAGATCGAAAAGATTCCAGTCGCCCACCCCAATCGGAATGGTGCTGTGGTATCCAACGAGGTCCCCTGTATCACTAAGTGCGTTATTGACACCGTCCTCAAGCTGCTTCAGGAGTGGGGTTAATTCTCCAGTAAGCCAGTCAAATAATTTGCCAACCAGCCACTGTACACCATTTGTAAAAATGTCCTTGGTATCCATAATGACACCCAAGAATTCAGAAAGCATGTCCGAGTCAAAGTCAGTGCCGAGATAGGACTCTGCAAGACTCATGACCTCCGCAATGACTTCACCACGGCGTGGACGTTCATCTCGGGGAATGTCAAACAGATCAGGGAAGAATGCCTGAAGAAGGGATAGGAAGGCATCAAGAGGAACGTCATCAAAGGCGGGAAAGATTGCAGTAATAGAACCAACAGAGATGAGGAGACTCTGCATTACTCCTTGGAAAGATTTGCCCTGTGCTGCGCCAACGACTTTGATAATTCCAGATGCAATAGTTCCGAGGGTACTCAGTACATCATCAGCGCCAGATATACCATCGAGCACATTCTCCAAATCAAGATAGTCAACAACCCGAACAAAGAGAGTGGGTATAGAACCTATCTCAGAATCGAAATCCGATAGAGTGCGACTTACAACTTTTTTCAATGGGTCATAATCAGTAATGATTCCAAGAATGCCAATCATGGGTTTGATAGCGTCGTTAAATGCGGCCATAACATTTGTAGCTTCAGCACCATGAAGCAATTCTGTGATAAGTCCATCAATCACATCAAATACATCAGGAACTTCAGCAGGATCAAAGCCCGCATTGTAAAATCCTGTAATCATCATCATTGCATCAACGATGACATCGCGTAAGGCGCTTGAAACAGATGCAGAAAGTGATTCATTCAGAACACCTAGCATTGCAGTTGCAAAATCAGTAGTACTTGAGTACTCTTCTTCCTTGTAGGTCTTCACAACTCTCAAGGCATCTTGTGCAAGGTCCTTAGATGTTCCAATTATCTGGGCGTCACCTATAATGGTAGAAAGCATTGCAGACACCATATCTGTAACAGATTCAGCATCAAAATCGTTAATGACATTAAGAACTGTAAAGGCCAATTTCAAGATGGCCATTGTCTTTGGAATCACTTCTTCAGTATCAGTGGTAAGAAGGCCAAGTCCAGCAACAAGTAGGTCGTCTCCGACCTCAGTAATGAGCTTGTTAAAATCCCGAGTGCTCAGATAATCAATAACTCCAAGAGTAAATGCTTTCAGTCGCGGGAGGAGCGTATCAACTTGTGCGGGATTGAGGTTAAAAGTGGCAACAAGAGTTTTGTTTAGAACTGAAGAAAGCACATTGTTTGTGAAATATCCAAGCAATGTGTCAAAAACGGCATCACCGCCTTCAGCAACATCTGCAATAACATCTGCAAGTCCGCTTCCGACACCAAGAAGATCTACAACAAAATCGCTAATTGCGCCAGGAAAGATCTCTGGCAGGAGAGAAACTACAGCTTCTGTAACAACACCTATGATGCTGTTTACATCACCTCGGAGGTTGAACAGCGCTTTCAGGAGGATATTGAGATATCCCTTGTACTCCTCAATGAAAGGAAATTCATTTGCCAAAACTTCTACAACAGCTTTCAAAGGAGAGTCAAGGCTAAAGTCAGATGCAACACCAAGAAATGGTTGAATTGCAACAAATATCTCTTTGATAACTTGCATCACCTCTCCCGCAATCGAGATCGCCTTATTATCAGAGGAAACAAGAATGTCAAGCAAAACATCAATGATCTCACCAATGGGACCACGGAGACCTGATTTAACTGGGACCTCTCCTATTTGCATTGCATCGGGATCATCCGCAAGCATTGCTGGAGATGTAAGCATAATCACTGGTGAAAAATCTTCAGGAATCTCATCTTCAGGAATCTCAGTGAGAGACCCATCTTCTTCCTTGTGATAGGAGGCAGGTCGTATCTCAGCAGCATGGTCTTCCCACATTTGCTTTGTTCGCTCTTCTAATGCAACGGGATCGATCTGCCCAACTGTGTCAACAGGCTCTATGTTACGCTGAAGCATTTCATTGAAATTCTCGGAGAAGAGCTGAACGCCAATACGTTTGAGTTCTGTTGCAGCCAGCAAACACGTTCTGCTTTCTTCAGCCTTCGTGTCTAAAAGATCGCTAAGGGTCCATAGATCGTATAGAACCAGAAGTAGAGCATCAGTCTGTTCCGCTTGACTATGGAAGATGTTCACATCATCATCTTGCACAAATTTCTGAAAGGAAAGTGTATTCGCCATTCCCAGAACATGATTTGTTTCCTTGTGTTCTTCATTGAATCTATAGAATTGACTCCATGTTACAGAATCATCGCCAACATTCACATGCGTAAGATTAGAATCGAAGGAGTATATGGCAATCCAAGGTTCGTCATTCATCCAATAATCTAGCTCTTGAAGAGAAGAGATAGGAATGAGCCTAACTCCATCTAAATGGGTGGTAGCAGCCTGCTTAACACTAAAAGCCACATCCTCCATCAAGCCTGAATCAGAAGCATAGAAGATGTAAACATTAGGAACCCTGTATTTCCTCTCAGGATCAGCAACTATAGCATCTTCATGATAGCTAGAGTATGCCTCGCCAGCCATTACTGCCCTTGGAATGAAACCAACTAAAAATATAGAAACAAAAGCGATTGTAATCACTTTTCGTCGAATGTCTTTTTGACTCATGAGTGAACGACTCTCCCTTCTTGCATAAATGGAGTAAACTCATATCAGAAAATCTAAACCTCCGCACAATCATGGAAGCACTATATCTGGCATGATTTCTTACTCCATCACGAACAGCGAACAGTAAAAAAAAGGACATAAGCACGATATAACGTTTCGGGATTTCTAAAGCAGGGGATGGACTGTAATCATCTATAGAAGTAGGACAGCGACTGATTTTGGATTTGAATGCACATGATAGGTGAACTTGCATACATATGGCTCTTAACAGCGGGGAGAGTCACAAATCCTATTCTTGCATAGAGATGCCTCATTGTATTGACAAGCAGAAATAGTGTCCAATTAGCTCCGCTGAGAAATAGTGTTATCACACTATCTTCTTTGTCTATCACTGAGTAAATCAACAACTGGAGAGTTGGTACTTCGGATTATGGAAATGAACGACGCTACCATAGAAATGAGAAACGAGAGAACGATGAGAGCGACTGATTGTGTATCGAACAAAAGGAAGGGCCCGCCTGAAAAACGAAGAATGATATCAGATATTGATACATTCACAAGTAATCCAAGGAACATCCCCCAAATCATACCCAGGAACATTGGAATGGTGGATTCTATTCCTAGACTCTTTGCTATTTCATGAGAACCCATCCCCAATGAGCGAAGCATTCCAATCTCTCTTCTACGAGATACAGATGTGGACCATCCGCTTACAATGGCACTTATTCCAGAGATAACCAATAATAATCCAATAGCGAAGTCCATCATCACTCTCAGTGTCTGTAATGCGGAGGAGTAATCCGTAAGGATATTTGATATGAGTACAGGATAAAGACCAGGAAAAGAAGAGAGGTTGTCAATTGTAGCTTCTGCATCATCGCTGTTTATGAGGACCCCTTGTACATGATACTGATCTATAGATACAGAATCCCACGATAATGCATCAACAAATATGAAAAATGGGTTGACAAGAGAAAAGAGAAATACAGGGGCATATGATTCACAAATGCCTAAAACTGTCAAATTGGTTCTTGCATCAACCTCCACCCAATCTAGAAGTCCTACACCAAGAGTGTCTGCTGCATATTTGGAGATGATGCATGAGTTAACATGACTAAGAATTTTAAAGCCCTCTGTCAAGTTAGTTGATTCAATCAATCCAATAGAAGCAAGGTTTTGAAATGATGGTGAATCAATCCCGAAAATCAGGCCTGTCGCTATAGTGTGAGTATGTCTCATGAATTGATAGGTGCTGGTAATAGGAGTTATCTCGGATACTCCCTCAGCATCCGCAATTATGCCTAGAATCTCATGATCTACTGAGCCATCAATATAAGCAACAACATTTGCATCTGAGCTCTGCCAACCTATTGTGTTTTCCCAAGACCCTGTTATGGTATTACTGACATTTACTGTGACAAAGAACATCATAGAAATCGAAACAAAGAGATTGAATATCAGAAGAGAAGATAGCGTGCGTCTTTTCATGCTTGTTGTGACTAATTTACCTACTATGGGAGTTACACGTTTTGAAAGACGCGTAACAATGAATCTGCTTCTAGACAGGGTATCTGAAAACCCGGCAACAAGCAGAAGGAAAGCTGGAATTGATATGAGCCGCAATACGTCGTTTCTCACAATGTTCAATCCAAGAATATCCGATAGCATCTGAGTGGTAGTTACTAGCGTTAAAATAATGCCGATTAACAAAACTGGCCACCGTAAATTCTTTCCGATGCTTTCTGGTAATGATACCGAAACACCAGTTCCAGAAAGTGGATGTCGTAGGCTCTCAATCACTGGTTGACGAGTGGCAACAAAAGCTGGAACAACACCGACAAATCCAGTCACCAGAACACCAATTGCGAGGGAGAGGAATAATACAAAGGAATCAATAACGAAAAGGGGAGACGACACAATCCCAATATCAACAGGGGTCTGTATAGCTACCACAGAAATAGCCAATTGGGAGGTGAAATAGCTACCAAGAATACCAAGAAGCACTCCCAAGATTGCACCAATTGCACCAATCATCAGGATTTCAGAAATGAGAACAATTAGAACTTGGCGTCTATCACTCCCAAATGAAAGGAGAATTCCCGTTTCATATCGTCTTTCTGAGAAGACTAACATGTAAGAAGAAAATATCCTCATCGATGCAATTGCAAACGCAATAATGGTGACAGCGAAAAGAACGGATTCCGCCTGAGATATGAATTGAGACGCAATCCATAATACGTATGACTTTTGATTTGAGATAACGAAATCATCTCCATACACTGCAGTGAATCTATCGACTACGGACTGGATTTGAAATATGTCTTCAATCTCCACCAAGAGCTTGTTACAGGAGTTGTTCGGGTATCGAATAAAGAAGATGTCCCACGCAGTCTGAATATCTATGAACACTATGGGTCCTATGATACCCTTGTCCACAGCATGACCGTGCCCAGAGATTTCAAAGAGGTGAATTCCTGCAGAAGTGTAGAGTGGAATTGTATCTCCTATGGATTTGTTCAGAAGATTCAGTGCCGTATCTGAAAGGAAGCAGTAAGATGAGTTGAGTTGAGAAGAACCTCCATTTACAACAAACTCGCCCAAATTCTGTTCTTTTAATGAATCCAAGCCCAATAGAATTAGATGAATCCAATTTGACCCATTATCAAACTGAGATATCTCTTCGATTCTTGGGGTGGTACTCACTACTCGGGCATCTCTTCCAATCTCAACTTCCATTTCTTGAGTAATGGGTAGCGAGTATCTTGTGGATGACACAGCAATATCCACAGATGAACTAGTGTTTCTAATATATTCGGAAGTATTCGCTTTGAGCATGAAAATAACAGATGCAGAAGAATATAGAAGACTGACAGAGAGCATAATCGATAGAATGGTGAAGACCGCGACTCTTCGACGTCTGAAGGCGAACTTTATTCCAAGCTTAATGTAATCGATAAATTTAGTTCACCTCCCATATCAGCCCAAGCGTCCTTTTGGTCATCAGTGTATTAAATGCTGTGACCTCCAATGAACACAGTAGGTTTTTATCGAGCTTGGTAAATCTAAAGGCAGGCAAGAACATCGTATCAATAGTTCTTGGGAGTTGAACAAATGAGAGCTGGCAAAATAATACTAGTTATGATTATTGCAAGTATACTTCTGATTCCAATGCAAGTGCCCACGACAGTTGCACCAGCGAAGGAAACGGCATCAGCAGTGATCAAGTCTTCGGCAAATTCGCTGTCACAGGAGATGGATATAAACAGGGTCGGAGCTATGGAAGCAATTGTTACTGAAATCGATTCCTCCGGTACTGTTAGGAATGCGATTAACACATTCCAAAATGCTACGCACTATGGTATAGATTATGTCGATGCCTATCAAGCAATTGCTGAGAACCAGATGATGACATCTAATGGATTTGTTGTAGCAGCACAACTTGAAATTGCCAATAGAACAGTCTATCCAAATGGCCGATATGGAGGTCCTGGGGCG
>CAYMLT010000031.1:0-7507 GCA_964391265.1 uncultured archaeon | reverse complement strand
CTCTAACACTTTTGATAAACCCAATCGTTGTGATTCCTATGCTCCAGTCAGAAACATACGTGTTGGATCTTGGGGTATCAGACGTAATCAGTATAGGATCAGCAATGGTTGCCCAATATGAAACAGACTTGGGCCTAGACTTTCATAGACTTACCATAACTAGGCAGCAAATGTACTGCTATGTGAGTTTTTCAGGAGATTACTATTCGGAATATTCATGGCAATATCAGGTGGAATACGTCAGTTTGATGGCAGAGAATGAAACAATTGGCCCAATGACTGCACTTAGAAACCGTCTTGCTAGTCTCGGTGGATTCATGGATCTTCTTGATGGAGATGATTGGCCAATGAATAGAACCACACTTGCAGAGTCGTTGGTTTTCGACCACCACTCAGAGCAATCGTATTATTTCTCTTCAATGATGAATCCATACATGATGCAATATGGACTCACGAGACCATTCTTCCGAGCCCATGTATTGCATACTGATTACATAGAGGATGTATATGCAGGCGTAATAGGTATGGCGGGATTTGATGATGTCGAACTTATCTCAAATGGACCCGGAAATGAAACCTATTCATTGAAACAGCATATCGGATATACTGGAAACATTGAGAGTAAGATGTTTCAGGACACAACTATCAATTCAATATCAGCCATATTTGCTGCAACCCCATCAGTTCTAGGCGGAGAAGGTATTCCAGAGGAGTGGGATTTCATAGGAAAGGACTTCAACTTCAACTCCAGTTCACCATACATGTATCTACCAAATGGAGAGTATATTTATGGGAATGAGCCAATTGAGAATTTCATTGCCGCCTACATGAACTGGTACCCAAGAACCTATGGCCTGAATCTGTATCAATCGATATCCTACTATACAAACCCAAATTACTTCGATGGTATGATTGAGAGCTTGTGGGGAGCAAGTGCTCATCCACCATATCCAGATGGACGAGAAGCGATTCTGGAGGGTGATTATTCCTACATGCTTGCAAGTAGTCCACTTGTTGAACTTAATCAGGATTTAATGCGAGAGCTTTTGGAATCTGTAGGAGTCAATCCGCAAATGGTACTGAATAATGTGAATGAAACGCTCTTTGATGAGAATCCCACGGAGGCATTATTTGAGGCGTTTCTTGGTGTCTTTGATAGATATCACTTGCTTGATATCTTCAAGAATACCTCGTATACTAATCCGGTTGTCCTCGAGAATATGTTGGATGGTTTCTTTGTAAACGTTTCTCAATTCCTTATGGATTTCGCAGGCATTGACCTACCGTCGTCTTATGAAACAAAGGATGCATTCACAGCACTTATTGAAGATCACTTTGGACTGATGCTTCAGGCTGTATGGGATGCCATGTCAAGTTACATAGGAACACCAAATCAGATCAAAACGGCTGTACAAGCCATGATGGATACTGAGCATCTCATAGATGAAACTGTTCCATACTTGTGGGTAGATGTCTACTCCTCCATGGTCGGAGAATATGACTATGGTATGTGGATTAATTTTGAAATGCCAGTCTATACTGGAATATATGAACCATACAATCCGCCACTCCTTTGGATGCAGACAGATGACATTGTTCTTGAATTCGAGATGGATATTGAATCCGTTGATTATGTTGGACCACACCTTGTGGCAACGAAGGAAATCAATAGCCATGAGATGGCGTGGAACACAGCATCATTGGTGAATATCACAGTCAAGAATATTGGCGATGCACCGGCATATGATATCAAAATCCTTGATGGAATCACTGATGGATTCGAGACTGACAAGCAATACTACTGGAATAAGGGATACATGGCACCAGGTGAAACTTGGCGAGTAAGTGTCAATATCACTGCTTCGGATATTGGTAATTTCATTGAAATTCCTACCATTGTATGTTACTTCTCACAGTCACTGACGAGTTTTACCACAGAGAATCCAACGCTGTGGACAGGTGCGGCAATGTATACATTTTCTACAATTGGAAGGGAGTTCCTGGTTTACAATGAAACCGCAATTACACCACCTTGGTGGGAGTTAGATGCGGACACCGCGATGCTAGTGATAATCACTATTGGAGGAGCAGGAGGAGCCATTTTGATCATTGTACTAATCATCAAACTGAGAAAGCCTGGAAACTCCATAGATTTCTCCTATGGATAGAAATACAGCATTGGATTGAATAAATGGTCCTGAGTTATGTCAGGACCAATTCTTCTTTTTTGAATTGGTACATACCAAAGTCGTTTCCATACTCTGTGAGTGATTTAGGAAGGGAATGGATTCAAAGAAAACAGGAACTCTTTGAGGACACAGAATATACGTTTTTCTTCTCACTTTGAATTTTTTGAATTGCAAAATAGAATATTTTCTTAAAAAAAGAGAAGAATGCCCCTCGATTGTGAGGGGCAGTCCAGTTTATTCTATTTCTTTGCGCTTTCTGTACCAGATCAGACCAATGGGCACCAATAATAGAAGAATCATTGGTATTCCAAACCCAGCAGCTACTGCGACCATTTCACCTAGGTTGAAGGATGCCGCCACCAAAGGTGCAGGTGATTCCGGTGCAACGGGCACTGGATCAGTACCTGATATTACATAGACCCGCCCCGAGCGGTATGAAACGATGTCCAGAGGCGCAGAGGGTCCAACGAAATGTCCAGCCTTGGGCTTTACATTGCGGTCATTCGACACGAAGTGCCAGAGCAGTTTTCTTGTTGCTCCGCTGATGACATTGATGTATTCATGGTTCGTCATGACAACATCTGGGGTTCCATCATCATCCATATCGCCGAAGGCTAGGTCCCAGTCATGCTGGCTTACGAGGAGCCGTGCCTGGAATTCCCAATCGACAACACCAGTATCGCTGAAAGCTTGAACACCAAACTGCTCGATGTTTACAATTATCTCATCACGTCCATCATTGTCGATGTCAACCGCGTAGTATTCATCGATTGGATAGATGAAATTAAGGGAAACAGTCTGTATGTTTGTTAATCCGTCAATAATATGGAGGTGGTGACTACTATCTTCCCAAACATAGTCTGCGTATGCATCACCAGTGAAGTTACCTACGAGCAAGCCGTACACAGAAGACCCACCTGTTGGAAGAACACTCGCCAGCTGCCCATCAGTACCTCTGTAGATCAGAGTGGCCTCGTTGGTTCCGCCAATAGCAACATCGGGTAAACCATCTCCATTGATGTCACCCACTGCCATCTGCTGAACCTGAGCTGTCACGTTGAAACTCGACTTATAGTGCAAAGATCCGTCGTGATTGTACCAGCCCAAGAATACATGAGTAGCATCTTGCCAGAGAACAGCGACTTCATCGTTATCGTAGGTTCCAGAGAAATCACGGACATAGAAGTCGTTAGGCTCAAAGGAACCGGGTCGAGCAATCGTTCCAATGGTCTGACCAGATTGACCTTCGAGAACAAATATGTTGGCATACTTTGTCTGTACGACAATGTCAAGCCACCCAGAACCGTCCATATTGCCAACCTCGACTTTGTTGATAGAGCCATCAATGACCTTGCTCCACATCAGAGCACCATTAGATCCATTGAGGAGCATCAGTGTGACATTATTGTCCCACGCGATAAGCTCATCAATACCGTCCTGATTGAGATCAGCGACAGCAGTTCCTCCAATATATTGGTCAGAAAGTTCGTACTCCCAATAGATTTCATGGGCATGATACGTATCGTCGCTGACTAGTGGAATACGCTCGTAACTGTCAACACCCTGTATTTGCGAGGTAAAGAGGTCCCATGTGAAAGCAGTGTCAATGCCAGTTCCATGAATATCTGCTGCATATACGGTATACGGAAAGTCGTGCGTTTCATTGAACCACATCGGAATTCCATTCTTCCCATCTAATGCAAGCGTGATGCCTTTTGTCGTATCACTATTATTCGCATAGCCTACAACGATATCGAGATTTCCCGAACCTCCGAAATGACCTACATCTACATCGTATGAATAGTAGAATGGGTCTGATGGTTTGTAGTACCATTGGAGAATTCCTCCTTTCACATCTTCCATGTATACTTCTCCACTTATGCTATATCCAGCAATTTCTAGTGAGTTATCACCATCAAAATCGTCAACCCACATGTCATAGATGAGATTGTATGATGTCGAGTTGTAGAATACCTCTTGATTCACTAGATCCAGGATATGGAAGCCATATCGTGCATACACAAGATCATCATTTCCATCATCGTTGAAATCGCCGGCCCGTAGGTGGCTTGTGCCGAATACCGAACTTGATGTGCTATTATAGAAGACTGTGCCATTAGACGGATACATCACATGGAGACTGGTATCTCCAACGAAAGCTAGCTCCAGACCTGGATTTGGTGTGAAGTTACCAAGCAGGACCTTGTAAACATCACCGAGACCAAGACTCCAGTTGGCATATACGCTGCCATCGTGATTGAAAATGTAGATGTCTTCACCAGCATTTCCTGTGACAATCTCCATATCGCCATCGCCATCAATATCATTGACATCAATAGCGTAGAGGTCTCCATTGCCAATGTCATAACTCCAGAGCTCAGTTCCATCTTCAATATTCAAGACCCAGAGCATATCATCCCTGCTAGCTACCAAAACCTCGGGTATAGTATCATTGTTGATATCGGCCAAGAGAATTGAACGCGCACCTTGACCTGCATCACCATTAGTCCAAAGCAATGATCCATCCTCATCAAATGCAGAAACATTCGAAGCAGTGTCATATGCAACAATCAGCTCTTCCTTTCCATCAAAGTCCAAGTCGTATGATGCCATTGAATCATATCCGCCAAAGAATCCTAGGCCAGACATTGACGCAGTCCAATTAACTGCACTGCCTTGTAGAGGAACTGTACCCTCTGATACATCGATATACTCCATGAAGAAGACCTCACCTCGCTCACAGGAAATTGCCAAGTCATCCCAACCGTTGCCATTGCTATCTGAAATGGTAATTCCAGTAACAGGATATTCATACTCTTCAGAGAGCCAATCCTCCAAGTATGACATGAAACCAGTTCCGTTTGTTGATGAATCCATCTCATAGACAGCAACTTGATGGTCAAAGGCAGCTGCTACTTCGCGGCGGCCATCCCCATCTGTGTCTCCTACATCTAGGTCAATGACATCTCGCAGGTGATTTGGAGCCCAATCAGATTGCAGATTCTTGCCATATACAATATCTGTAAATTGGAGCCGAATCCAACCCAGGTCGGTGCCCGAATTCCAATTGAAAATATATGCGAACGAGAATGCGTAGATGAAGCCTCCATCCGGTCTAGCGCAGAATGTTGGTGAGAATGCTGAAGGTGCCTGCACAGAATATGAAACGAACCCACCAGGTAGCTCAGTCCTAGTGACAGTTTCAGGTAATGTGTTGACCTCTTCAGGAATACTCCAAGTCGACCCGTCGTTCTGACTGGTCACCATCTTAAGCTTGTCCTCAAGAAGGTCGTTCAATGATTCATATATCACTACAAGACTCTGATCATCTGTCCTCAAATAATCGATATCTACAAACATTTCTTCACTGTAAGATGATGTCGCCTGATGTGGATTCACACCAGTGAAGTTGAAATTCTCCTTTGAGACTACAACCCAAACGTCATTATCCGGTTTGTAGGTATCGATATTCCTAGCGGACATAGCAATTGCAATTCTGCCATCATCTAGACGAACAGCATCGATATCATGAGTTCTCATCCGATAGTAGTTATTGAAGTTGAGTTGCTTGAATGAAAATACGCCAGAGAGATCCTTTTTGATAATCGCACAAGAAATATCGGATATTGCCAGAAATGCCTTGAAGGTGTGAACTATCCCGATATGAGTCGAGTTAAACTCAAAGACACCTGGATTGAATCGGTCGACCGCATAAAGACCAGTTGATTCAGGAAGGAGCTGAATAGGATGCCAAATACCTGTTGCAATTTCACCCCATAGGATTGCTAAGTAGTGAGTACCACCTGTATCGTAGACCTCCCATGAGATGTAAACATCACCATCAGTCGTTGTTGTTATGGATGGATTGAATTCTTCAAGCACGTTGCTGGTGTTCCCATTATATGTCGTTAGAGAGGCCACATTATAGCCCAATGACCATAAATCATAGCTATCCGAGTAAAACTTGACATGTATCTCAGGACGTGAGCCATAGGCCTCGTATGCCATCCATGCAAATCCTGGAGCAACTCCAGTGTCCATGAACGCGATATCCTTTATTGACCGCCCAGACAGTCCATAGGTGTCAGCTCCTGGAAAAGCTGTTTTCACAGGCATGATAGGATAGTTCGGACTTGCTGTCACGTACTCGACCTTTTGATAGCCATTATCCATTCCAGGAATATGCTCCCACATATCGAATCCTTGACTATGACCGATGATTATCTCGGTTTCGCCATCATAATCCTGATCATCGAGAAGTAGAACGCTGATTGGATTCCATGTAGTTACTTCAGCAGGTGCACTCCATGATTGCTGGAATGTCCCACCGACACATTCGTAGATGTAAACGAATCCGTTTTGCCGTATGAGACGCACATCTTGTACGCCCCCAATGATTATCTCTCGATATCCATCCTTGTCGGTATCGCACATCGTCATTGCATTGATCTGATGGTATTTCCAAATGGAATTGTCCCCATTACCTGGAAGGTAGTAACGACCCTCCATGACCGGATTGGTAACGAAGTAGTCATTCTCTTCCAAATCCTCAAATGAATTCGGGTTGACGTTGTACACAAAGAGGTATGGTCCTGCGGCAATTGCAAGCTCAGAACGACCGTCGTAGTCGATGTCATCACCAGCAGCCATAGCAGATATCTTGGTAGCATAGTCTTCAAAGTTAGGTCTATCACCCCAATCTGTGTCACGAAGATCAAACTTGTAGACAAACCGCACAGCATCACCACCAAAGAGACCCATCTCTTCGAAGATGTAAACTTGCAGATTTGTTGCAACGATAATCTCCTTGAGACCGTCACCATCTAGATCAACATCAGCAAGAAGATGCTCCGCATGGTCCCAGATTCGCCTATTGAAGTTTCCAGAGATTCCCTCTAAATCTTCATAGGCATAGGGGCTCTCATCGGAAACCTCTGTGTGGTTAAGATCAAAAGACCTCCACATCCGCTTGTAGGTATTATTTACAAGGTGCTCGAAGGCATAGACGTTGCTATCATAGTCACCAATGATAATCTCATTGTTGCCGTCTCCATCCGTATCAGCGGATGTGATCGACAAGGTCCATTCATCCAAATCATCTTCGTTATTCCAGTCTTCCATCACATGGAACCCTAGGTTATAGTACTTCCCAAAGTCACCCTCCATGAGACTGACTTGGAGCCGTGACACCGTTGGATACGTTGCAACGATATATGCATCTGCCGAACCAGTTTCTGGAGTACACATGTAGATACCGTCATAATAGCTGTTGTATCCGTACATATAGAAATCAGGTGTATTGTACCCTAGGTATTCGT
>CAYMLT010000030.1:0-18455 GCA_964391265.1 uncultured archaeon | reverse complement strand
GTCCAGTCGGACCTCATCAGTATCAGTGATGGTGCTAATGAGAGTGATAATGACCCTGGCGTGGAAAGAACTGTGGAAGCACTCGCTGTCGCTGGGAGTGATGAACTAGCACAAGGACAGGAGAAAGAGGCCAGGTCTGTAGGAGGGACCCCATCTCAATGAAAACAGACAATGCTCTTGCTAAGTTTAGCATTTTCTTGAAAATGCTGGATGGTGGTGACACTGGCAAGAGAGGGGCGGAACACAGGAGTTTCTATCGTTGTGGTTCACTCACCACACCATAGCATGAACAGGTCACAAGCATTATAACATTCTCGGAAATCGCCCACAGTAACTTAAACGGTGTGAAGACCATGGAAATCCTCGATGCCCTCCTCATAATTGTTGGAATTTACATTCTTGTGTACATTATTGGTCAAGCTGTCGGTGTTGACAAATTATCAGAGAAGGGAGTTGACGTCGGCTTTCCACTTTTTATAATGATTAAAACCGAAAGACTGAATGCATTTCTCACTAAAATGGGAAAGAAGTTTCCAAAGGCTTTCTTCAATCTGGGAATCGTTGTGGCCTTTGGAGGAATGATTGTTGGATTCTGGATGTTTGGGGATAACCTTCTGAAGTTCTTCACTGCTCCGGCTGATGCCGGAGGCATTGTTCCAATCATCCCAGGTGTGACCATTACGGGACTTCCACTTGTCTACATGATGATAGGGCTTGCTATTACATTGATTGTCCATGAGTTTGCACACGGACTTGCCTCATCTAAGGATAGTATCCCCATCAAGGGCTCTGGATTGGTGTTCTTCTTTGTACTCTTCGGAGGCTTTGTAGAACCTGATGAAGAGGTCTTTGAAACTGAGGCTTCTCCACAAGCACGGATGCGTCTTCTAGCAGCCGGATCCTATGCGAATCTCATTTGGAGTTTCTTCTTCCTTGCAATCCTGATGAACATGGGTGGACTACTGGCCATTGGTTTCAACCCACCAAATGGAGCATACATTTGGGGTGTCGTGGAGAACTCTCCAGCAGATCAGAAGATTGCAGTTGGCGATGTCATTATTGGTCTGAATGATACTGATATCAATACTTGGAACGATATCTCTCTGTTTATGGCTAACACTACAACAGGGGAGCAAGTTGAGGTTCAAACACTGGAAGGGTCGTTCATGTTGACTCTTGGAAATGCAACATCGGACTCTACGAAGGGGTATATTGGAATAAATGGAGGAGACTATTTGGAACCCAGACCAGGTTTTGATTTGTTCTTTGATTCTATGACGGCATTCCATTTCCAGCAGATAGTATCATGGACGTTCATAATCCTATTTTCTGTCGCAGTCTTCAACCTCTTGCCCATACCAATGCTTGATGGTGACAAACTCCTTTCAAACGCACTCAGTCTTAAGATAAAGGATGAGAAGAAAATCAAGTATATTATGTGGCCTGCAAGAATAGCCTCTCTTGTGATCGTTATTCTCAGTATTGCATTGACTTTTCTGACTGGGAAGACATTATTCTAGAACGTAAACTGGTCCGACGTATAGGCGGACCGCTTCTCTAGACTTTTATTGGAGTAAATAAGGACCCATTTTCAATAATCAAATGATAGATTATGATTACCGCACAGGTTTTTTCGACAGGCGATGCTCGAGAGCGAGCACGAAAAGCATTCACAGACTACCTGTCAATGTTCCTTCCAGGTTCTTGGCAAGAGCCACTAGCCAGATTGCGACTGATTCTCCAGTCAAATGGTGATACAGACTGGGAGGCACTGAAAGGTCAGGCACTTCAGTTGTATGATGAAAGACGTCACTCGAAAGATAGAGTTGAATCCCTTGCACGGGTTGAGAGACTTGCAGATGCATGTAGAGATTTACGGTCAGCACTGTCACCTGCAGAATGGCACAAGGTGTTAGAAGACGTGGTTTATGCAGCCCAGTTCCGCACATCTAAAATTGCAGTACAGACAAAACAATTCCATGGCTTTGGAGAAGACGCAGAAACCGAAGAAGACGAATCAGATAAGTGAATGTTGCACAATCAAGATAGATCGGTCAGCTATGAACCAGATGACTAATCTTAACAGGATTCCAGAAGCCAATTGTGACTGGAGTCGTTAGTATGTCTGTGATATGCTCGAAATGTGGACAAGATGCTGTATATCTACGAAGATACACCGCGGAGCGTCTATGTAAGGCATGTCTTGTACAAACGACTGCAGATAGAGTTCGGAAGACAATAAACCGAAATAAAATGTTAGAGGCAAATGATAGAATTATAATTGCAGTATCTGGAGGGAAGGACAGCGCAGTTTTGCTTGATATCATGCATCGCATTGAACGTAACTATCCGGGGTCTGAATTGATTCCTCTTACAATTGATGAAGGCATCAAAGGCTATCGTGATGAATCTCTTGGTGCAGCACGAAAACTTACTGAAGTATTAGGCCTCAAGCTTGAGGTTCGTTCGTTCCATGATATGTTCGGCATGGCTTTGGATGAGATTGTGAACACTCGAGCTGAGGGTAAGCCACTTGGGGCTTGTTCATACTGTGGGGTTCTTCGACGTCGTGCAATCAATACTGCAGCATTGGAACTTCAGGCAGATGTTGTTGCGACTGGACATAATATGGATGACGAGGCTCAAACTGTTGTAATGAACATAATGCGAGGGGATGGCCTTCGAATTGGTAGAACGAATAGACCGAGAAGTAGTGCGATTCAAGGGTTCATACCAAGAATAAAGCCAATAATTGAACTAAGCGAGAGAGATGTTGTTGCCTATGCACATCACTTGAATCTTCCATATCATGATATTCCCTGTCCATATGCGAGCGAAGCTTACAGAAATGATATTCGATTATTCTTGAATGAAATGGAACATAAGAGACCGGGAACATTGACAGCTATTCTTCGTTCCGGAGAATCCATATCAGAGGCATTGTTACAGAAGCCTAGGAAACGTGTGACTTCTACTTGTTCGCAGTGTGGGTTTCCAACTACAGCGGATATCTGTAAGGCATGTAAACTTTTGAATGAGATTAGCAGTAGGGAGTTGCATAATAAGAATGGCCCGAAAACCTGAGGTCTTACATGAAAAAAGAAGAGTGGATTATGATGAAATTCACTGGAAAATACTTGCTGCCCTAAGAAAGAGAGCAGCAGAAATCTTGCTACTGCTTCAAGAGAGTGGAATCAAATCTTATGTTTATGGTTCCTTGGCAAGAGGAGATGTTTCAAAATCTTCTGATATTGATATTATTGTGCCTCAGGTTATTTCCAGTTATCGAATAGAGGTTGCCGCAGGTTCTGGGACTAGAAGGGAGCTCGTGCAAGCTACACCATCATCGATACTCAAGGGACATCTCCATTTGGATAATGAGATAGTACTCAGCTTTCCAATGTTCAAGATGATGTCACGTGAAAGGCAGTTCTATCAATGGGGAGGAATGATTAGTTTAGACGACATTGCGTGCAATAACAGAGTTCCAGGTGTGGATAAAAGACTGATTTTAATCGAGCCGACCGAAAATGGGCATATTGAACAAGGTGTCATCGGTTACGAGTCATATGCCGCGAAGAAATTGGGAGTAGGTGTATCAATTGCTCGGGAGCGTACAAGGGTCCTAACCCGAAGAGATGAAGTGGGGCGTACAGGAGTCTATCGTACGTACCAACTGAAAGATGATGAAACATTCGAAGAAGCAGCAAAAGGCATTGCAGATAGTGACCCCGCACTCCGAAGAACAATAAAAAGAAGAGAGTAACATGAGAGGAATCCCATGAAACGAAAGATAAGAGAACTAAGTGGAGGTTCAAGAATAGTAGGGGAGCTGCCAAAGGGATGCAAATTATGTGCAAAAGGGAGCAAAATGGTGCTTTTTGTCACCGGATTATGTGATAGCTCATGTTATTATTGTCCCTTATCAGAGGAAAGAGGCAATCGAAACGATACATATGCGGATGAAATGCGAGTAGCAGATGATGCAGGTATCATTGAAGAAGCAAATGCAATAGGAGCGGAGGGGGCAGGTCTAAGTGGAGGAGACCCTCTTTGCCAATTAGAGAGAACTCTTCACTTCATCACCGAGTTAAAACGAGAGTTTGGGACAGGATTCCATCTTCACCTTTACACTAGCAAGGCGGATATCACTTCTGAAGAACTTCTTAAGCTTGAAAACGCGGGTCTGGATGAAATTCGATTTCATCCGCAGGGAACAGATTGGTCCGGAATTGAACGTGCACTAAGGACAACTATGAGTGTGGGAATAGAAGTTCCCGCTATTCCTGGAAAATCGCAGCAATTGATGGATTTGGCACAAAGAGCTGAGCAAATTGGTGTTGGTTTCATCAACCTAAACGAATTAGAAGCAAGCGAAACGAACTTCGAACGATTAATGTCAATGGGAATGAAATTGACAAGTCTGGAAGAAGCAAGCGTGGCAGGTAGTGTGGAAACCGCAATAGAGGTAGTAGAGTGGACTTCACGAAATCTGAAGGATATCACTGTACATTTTTGTACTGCCAGATACAAAGATGCAATACAGTTGCGTAATCGTCTCGAAAGACGAATAGACCGAGTGATTAGACCATTCGAGCTTCGTGATGACGATGACCCTCTTCTAATACTGGGAGTGATCAGAGCTGTACATGGACAACAGCTTGACTCTGAAAATCTGACAATAATATTCAACACGTTGCAAAATGAATATGATGTGCCCTCTGATTTGATGAATGTTGATTCTACGCGACAAAGAATTGAAATTGCTCCATGGATTCTTGAAGAGTTGGCTAAGGAATTGAAACGGCTTTTTACCAAGAAACAGGAATTAGAGATTGGCATCGCCTATGAATATCCATCATGGGATAGGCTTCAGACTTTATTCGAACCACTCTAGCTACTGATCGATTCGATAACGCAGTAGAGCTGCAATACCACCAATGCTTTGCAACTGGTCACCTGCTGGATGTTCAGTTGAAACAATGTGGAATTTGCCTCGAGCCGATTCGGTATCACGAATCATCTGATCCATCCACCTGCGATACTTGTCGTCACCCTCTCTCAGACGCCTATCGGTCACTAGAAGATTCTCTACTGCACCATATTGCACAGCCTTCTTGACCTCGGCAGGTCCATACGCCCCAAGACCATCATCCTTGGCGATATGTTCGATAATGGCATCAATCAGCTGTGTTTCCTCTTCCAATTTGATTCCTTCGACAGCCGTGGAGATTACACCGCGAAATAGTATCTCTTTTGCACCAGGAACTCCAATTGAATTAGTAGCCTCAGCTATAACAGATGGCAAATTCTTAATCCCGGCATTTAGAAGATAATCTTTGTAGTGGTCTCTTACAAACCCAGGTCCTGCAACGATAATAATCCCAACCTCGCTCTGCTCTAGCTGAGTCCTCACAGCAACTGTGACATCGGCATAGAATTCGCGCATGGTGGCATCGTGTGATTTCTGGTCACCACGCTTTCTTGAAATGGTTGTACGTATGCGGACTACTTCTCTGATACCAAAATCAGCAGCTAGGAACAACTCTGCTATACCATCTTCCATTGTTACAAGCAACGCGATGGGGCTTTTTCCGTCTTTTTCAGCTTTTGTCAGTCGATCCAACAGATATTTTGGCCATCTATCTTTGATTATGGTGAGTGTATCACCAGTTTCAATATTGATTGTATGGTACGTCCCCTTGGTCACATATTCAGATGGGCCTTCTAATATTGTCCCTTTGAGTCGTACCCTGTTTGAGAATGCATGAAAGTTTACATCGTCCACCTTAATCTCGAGTGTCATAGGTTTGCGAAAACTCTCTTGTTTACGAGCATCATCGTTTCCTACGCGCACACGACGAGTTGTTCTGGATATAACTATATCACCAGGAATAACTACATTGTATACTTGCCACAGGTCATCAAGGAATTCTATCTTCAATTTGACCTTTCCTTCCTTGAGAATGCGCTTAAGGACTTTCAATATGCCACCGCATGGCATAGACAGATATCAGAAGAAATAGTCTCCGTAAGATTTTGATGCTTCACTAGTTCTATCAGGGTATTGGTCCAAGTTCGTTCCATTGCCAATCCCTCGACTTAGAGATTCAGCCTTCATAACATGTTCCGGCAAAATTAGATCTGCACAGTCTTGAACAGCGAGATCTCCTGCAATCCTCACAATACCACCAAGTTCTCTAAGACGGAGGGTGAAAGAATTACGTTGGCCATCCAGACGGAACGCCATATCTTCTGCGACCTGAAGCACAGATTCTACTGCATCCGATGTCAGATGGGGTATTCGTCCATCTTCTTCAACTGTCTGAGCAGTGAAACGAACCAAGTCATGGATGTGCTGAGCTGATTTAGGTATTGTAGAATTGAGCATTATTTCATATCCATATCCACGGATCCTTGATCGTAGAGGAGGGATTATCCCAGGCAGGTCCTCAACATTGCATGCAGCAAAGAGCAGAAAGTCACAAGGAATGTCATCTGTACGCACCGCTGCCCCAGAACTATTGGGATTTCGCCCTGAAATGGGATATTTTCGATCTTGCATTGCTGTAAGTAGATGCTTTTGGTACTCTCCAAGGGATGCAATCTCATCCACATAGAGTATGCCTTCATGGGCTTCGTGAATTGCCCCTGGAACAACGCGTAGATGTGCGGCCATACTTAACGATTCAGCACTTCCATATGGATCATGTTTGACGTCGCCTAAAAGTTCGACTGGACTAGACCCGCTTACGTGAACAAATCTAGAAGAATCTCGTGATACCAAAACGCGGTTATCATCATCCTCAACTAGTGGCAGCTTTGTACCGGTATCGAGTTCTCGCTCATGTAGAACCATAATTGTGTCATCGAATGTTCTCCGATACGTAAGTTTGAAGGTTCCTTCTATACGAGTCACTGATGTCTGAGCGGGTTCGGATATTACGGATAGTTCTCTTAGGAGCCCATGGTAAGAGGCAGTTTCGCTCCAATCTGATCGTTTTGGCCCTCGACAGTCCATACAAACGCTCTGGCTAGGGTGTGAAAATGCCCCACATGCAGGACACCTATAACCCATCTTGGCTGCAATCTCAAATGGCAATGTTTCGGGTCGAATATAAGTCAAATCAAGTTCTTCTTTTGGAGTTTCACAGTCATTGAATTCCTCCTCGATTGGAGTTACTCTCACAAGAGGCCGATCAGGTTGTGAAACGTTCCGTTGAAGCCATACCTCGTCCTTTGGAGGAGGAAGCAATGAGTATGCGGCTCTAGCAAGCATGGATTTTCCTATACCTGGAGCTCCACAGAGAAGTATGTGCCTTCTTTGGGCAACAGCAGATTGTACGAGAGATACTGCATGTTGTTGTCCGATTACCCTTTCAAGAGGGTCATTACTGAGTTTGATATCTGCCGTTGTAGTGATGTCTTCAGGAATTGACGTCAATTCACAGGTCCTCGTACGTTTGTATCGCATGTAGACAGAATGTCTGCGAGAGTTTAATGTGTGTAATACGTCACTGAAAAAAAGAAGGATTGTGAATAGCGATGGTTTCATTCCATCGCGTCTTCACATCATGTGTGCCGAATAGAATCTATGACAAGTCCTCGAATGTGACAATAGTCATTCCGCGAGGCCGTTCCTCTAAATCGGCTACTGCAGCACCAACCAGAAGAGATGTTTTCTTGTTCACTGCAATATCCACTAATCGTTGAGTTACAACTCCATCAAAGACTATTGCTGCTACTGCTTTTTGAGCCTCAAGTGTCTTTGCCAATTCTGCCACGCCACATTCGATGATTTCTTTTTTATCTTCACCAAATAGAGTGGCTTTGAAGGACTCCTTTAGCGCATCAGCCTTTTCTCGATATATTTCATCGATTTCTGGTGCTCTGCGAGATGGAGTTCTAGTTCTTGTTGGGGGAGCTCGACGAGGCTTATCTTCAACAACAGCCTCTCGGGGTTCTCTAGATGCTTTTCGTAGTGATGGTTTCGTCTTTCCTTTCGGAGTGGGCTTTTTGCCACTAACGAGAGCAAGGGCCTTTTCGGCAGGAATTCTTGTTTGAAGTGCCTTGGTTACCTCGCGACGAGTGAGCTCTTCAACTTCCTTACCATCTGGTGCTCTAGCAATGTAGTCAATCTTTGCCATCTGCATAAGCTCACGAAGAATAAGATCTCCGCCACGGTCACCGTCAAGAAAAGCAATAACTGTCGTGCCGCGTTTTTTAGTAAGATCAGCTATTGATTTTGAGATATTTGTGCCTTCTACTGCTACAGTGTTATTAATGCCACTCTTCATCAAATTGATGATATCAGCACGACCTTCGACTATGATGATTTCTTTGCTTGAATTAAGATCTGGACCAGCTGGAAGCTTGTCCGGTCCGTATTTTCCAAGTGGTTTCCTGCCGGCTTTTGAAACTGCATCGGTTATTTCGTCAGTTCCGGGAGAGATATCTTCCTCCCATCCCTTTAGAATACTGATTGCCCTGCTCACTACCTTTCGTCTCTTTGCTCCACGAATGTCTTCAAGCTTCTGAAGGGTCACGGTTGCAGTGCAAGGTCCTACACGGTCAACGGTTTCAAGAGCTGCAGCAAGTATTGCAGTAGCGGTCTTATTCAGAGAAACTGGAATAACAATCTCACCTTTACTATGACCTCCTGTTGCCTTGATAGCAATCTGGATTCTACCGATTCTGCCTGTTCTTTGAAGTTCACGAAGATCCAAGTCTTCTCCCAGTAAGCCCTCGGTCTGACCGAAGACAGCCCCTACAACATCGGGCTTGTCAACAACGCCATCGATTTCAATTTTGGCGCGAATGACGTACTTAGCAGTGCTTGAATCAAAGTCACCTGTTCCTATCTTTATACACGTCTCCTATGATTACCGCATGCCCTCGTATCAGCTACCGAGTTGTTAACGCTCAGTCTCCTTCCTTTGGATTCGAGTTAATCTCTCGATGCTCGATCTGCACACTTTTCGCTGCAGTGTGTCATGGTACTGCCCTGTAACAGGATTGAAATTTGTGATAGGATGAATATGTGAGTGATAATAGCCTATGATACCGCATGGCGATTTCTTACCGACGTTCTCTCGGAGATGAGTCGGGGACTTCGCGGTATTGTAATATGATGAATGATGATTTGGATGCACCTTGAGCTGTGCTCGTCTGTGCCTCAAAGTTTTCTGCCATTTGATGCCTTTTGAACATGTCGTTAGGTCCGTAAATCAATAGTAGAAATTTTACCATTTTCTAAATGAATCTGCGGTAAAATTGCGGGAGTTTCATCAAATTGGAAGAATCCTCTTCTATGATAAAGACCACGATTATATCAAACTAAAGACTCTCTTGGAACATTCAATCTGTTCAGCATTAGCGATAGATTGTTGTATGGGTTCATAAGGTATTTTCATCCGCAACATAGTATGAAAGGACTAGGAGTCTGGCTTCTCTCTCATGAGAGAGATCCATCCCGAAAGCCTCAAGGAACATTCGTTCTAAAAGGAAGTCCTCACCTTCCCGGAAGTCACCATCTTCGAAGGGGAGGTCCGTGGCTGACTGCTATGACCAGACTTCACTTGTGGAGTTTGCGAGCAGTAAAGACCCTGCCATGGTAAATGCTGTGGAAATACCGTCTGTCCAGACCTACTGGTGAGTCTGGAATAGTGCAGCGGACAGAAGCCAGGTCCCATCTGAGGAACGATGTTCCAATGAAGAGGAGCAAAGCTTACGACACTCTGAAGGACCCCGGTTCTTCGGATGCTGGTGACAGCCGTCGTAAGAAAGGTGGAACACAGAAGTTTCCTGCAATTCGCTCCCAATTGTAAGAAACAGGTTTTGTCGTTAGCACCACCAATTCCCTCACTAAAAGCAATTTTCTTGGGCACATTATACAAAAGGCGCCAATTGAAAATCCTGATAAAGAAATGAATTCATTTTACATACGTCTGGTATATACTACCAGATACAGTCTGCCGAATACCAATTGGACGAGCCATAACGGACTAGCATGATAGGGATGATTGTCCTGTAGATGACTGCTACGCCAACCCAAGGTTCGCACATTGGCAGGCCGGCTGATGTCATAATACCCGACACGAGACAGCTCAGCGGAGCCGGATGAATATCTGATGCTGGGATGCTGGGAGTTAGTGTGCTGGGAAACAGACATCGGCCACTATGTGTCAAAGATGGATTTCCTTTGTGTCACCAGGTTTCATTATCTCGACTTTTGTCTTCCCCTTGTCAGTTACTTGCTGATAGAAGTGATTGGGATTCGCAGTGATAGAAGGGAATGTATCAAAGTGCATCGGTATGACTACTTTTGGACTCACTAATTCTGTGGCTTTGACTGCCTCTTTGATGCCCATTACGTAATATGAGCCAATAGGTGCAAAGAAAAGATCGATACTGTATAGATCTCCAAAGAGTTTCATGTCATAAAAGAGCCCTGTATCTCCAGGATGATAGAAAGTGCCACTAGGAAGGTTGACTATAAACCCTGTAGGAGCTCCAAGTGTGCATGAGTGGAAAGCTTGGACAAGAGTGATTGTGACACCGTCCACTTCAACACTTCCACCAATATTCAGAGTGTGTACATTCTCAACACCATCCTGTTTCGCCTTCAGGGCTAACTCATTGATAGCCACAAATGTTGCTCCGGTTTTCTTGCAAATTTCTACTGCCTCAACATAGCCGTGATCGCCATGATCGTGGGTCACCAAGCAGAGGTCGGCTTTTGTGACGTCATCCACCTTGATGGGAGAGGTTGGACCATTAAGCCAAGGATCAACGAAGACTTTCTTTCCATCGGATATTATTGAAAAACTGGCATGTCCTAAGTAAGTTACTTGCAAGAAAATCTCCTCAAAAAGAGGTATCTGTAGGTGACTCTTCTATGTTTCGAATTTTATTAAAGCCCCTAAACCAACATATATACAACTAAGGCAGACCATATCACAAGAGGCCAATCTTGATGACTCTACAACCACACCCTGATTTCATGAAGGCGGGAGAGATAGCCGCACGGGCGCTGAGCGATGCAATGAAAGAAGTGAAACCCGGTGTAAGAGTACTAAAAATCTGCGTGTTGGCTGAAAATAGGATTCTGGAATATGGTGCTACGGGTCTAGCGTTTCCATGTAATGTATCAATAAACGAAGAAGCAGCACATTATACCAGTCCACATGCTGATAAGAGGGTGTTTCCGGACAAGGGACTTGTAAAAATTGATGTCGGTGCTCATGTAAATGGATATCTTTCAGACACTGCAGTAACTGTGGATTTGGATGGATCATATGAGGAATACATTGCATCTGCTAAAGAGGCCTTAGAAGCTGCAATTCAAACTGTGCGGCCAGGAATTAGGGTAGGAGAGATTGGTGCGATAATAGAACGAACCATTAGGAACCACGGCCTCAAACCGGTTCACCAACTAACGGGACACCAATTGAAACAGTGGAACTTGCACGCAGGAAAGAACGTACCCAACGTTCCTATGTCTATGTCCCCAAAGATGGATCTTGGAGAGACCTTTGCAGTGGAACCATTCTCTACATCGGGAAATGGAACAGTTACTGGAGCTAAGGAGGCATACATATTTTCCAATGATATGGGGAACAAGAGAAAGCTTGATAGACTGACACTCCAGATTCGTAATATTGCTCGTCAGAGGTTTGGAACGCTTCCTTGGGCTTCTCGATGGTTACATAGGATAAAAACGGACATAGATATCGATGCAGCTGTGAGAAACCTTCAGCGTGCGGGTGCAATTCATGGCTATCCCGTGCTCATTGAAGGAAAGAAGAGAATGGTTTCACAGTTCGAGCACAGTATGTTTGTTGGTGAAAATGGGGCCATTGTTTCTACTCGGCGTCCTGATGAATAGAATGTTATTCTCATAGGCCATTTCCATGTTTCGCTTTTTGCAACTCTGTGGGAAAGCCAGTAGCTAATGACAAGTATGGTCAAAAAATCAATACTCTGTTTAGGATTCGTATGCTATCGAATTTACAAAGTTTTGACTATTACCTTTTCACTTTGGATCTTTTCCTTAGGTGGATTCATATTGTCTACCGAAGTACAATGTCCTAATGGGTTGTGATATCACTCAACCCATCAATCTATCGTGAATTGGAGGAATTAGAAATTACTGAAAAATATAAGATAATAGGAGTAATTCTCATTGTGTTTGAAGTTGCCGCTGGAGCTCCAGCAGCATTTTAAATGTATGGAAAAATTATGACTCCACTTATTGTGCAAATCACAGAAGATCAAACAACTGAAAACACAGTGCAATATTTGTCTGATAATGTAGACGACGCACAGATTATAAAACCCGAAAGCATTAGAGAACTAAAATCAATTGTTGCAAATGCATATGATACGGTGTTTTACGTGGGACATGGATATCCTGACGGAGCTATTGTGAATAAAGAAGTTCTAGATTGGAATGATTTTCATCTGCTTGTTGATACATCTGCTTCAATGGAGCACATTGCACTAGCCTGCTATTCTGGCGACATAATGAAAACAGATGCAGGAAAGACTTGGGTGGGATTCCCAAATAAAATAGATGCTCAAGTTGGAGCTGATTTTGCTCTAGCTATCTATTACAACCATCAAAATGATTACGAATCATTTGACCACTTTCGTCTGAAAGGGATTGCAGGATTTGTAGAGAAGATGCTATTAGGCGTTGTAGAACCTCATTTCCTAAGACCAATTTATGACGATGGCGGAGGAGGAACTGGAGATCCACCAACCTATGATTTCTATTATAGCGGCATATTTTGGGACGCTTATAATGTAGACCCATCAAATACAGTGTATTATGAACATCCTGATTATGAGAAGTATTATCAGACACTGGGTGTCGGTTATAATGATGCATTTACTCTTGATGCGAATCTTGGAGTCCGGGCCGATCACATTGCTCGTGATTTGGTTGCTTTCTGGAAGCTAGGAGGACTTCTTGCTCTTGCCGACTTCTTCTATGCGCTGGGAATTGCAGCAGCAGTATCCATCACAGGAATTGAAGTGACGCCGTTCCTCATGATAATTGCGGCGCTCCTTACGGGTTTGGGACTAGCAGCAGCATGGCTAGCTAATGTTTGGCTAATGGATGAAACTGGATCCGGATGGGTTTTCTATAAGCATCCATCAGATGTCGAGCTGTTAATCAAAATCGGTTGTGGTTGGTGGTTATATACAGGCAATCAGGGAATAGGAGTCGGCATCGTTTTTGATGATGGCCACTATATCAGATGAGGCGATTATATATGCTAGAAGAAGAGAGAATGAATATGCCTATCAAGAATAACTACTGGAATCTATATGAATTCTATGCAGTAATGACCTTGATTCTTCCTTCTTTCTTCTTCCTCACTATGGTGGACTATCTTCTCTCGCCTTTTATATTGGTTACAAACACTCCCATCGATGTTGCATTGGTACAAGCTATTGGAAGTGATTTCATCAAGCCCTTGCTAGTCTTAGAAATGGCCATTGGTGGCGTTTTAGGACTTATGACCTATCCCCGCTATACGGCCACCTTCTCGAAAGTTCTTGCAGAGGGAAGTATAAGATTGAGCAGGCGTGAGCGTCTGACCACGTTGTATCTACCATGGGTCGGTGTATTAGGTTTCATCCTAGTTGGTGTTATCTCACAGGTGTCACCATTGGTTTCTCCCTACCAGCCATGGGATTGGGGGGCCATATCGACAATGCTCTTCTCGTTCCCAGGTTTTGGTTTTATGATTTCAAGTTCTGCTCTCTATATCTACTCACATGAGAAACTCAAAAGGATAGCAGGAAAACAGAACTCACAGGTTGTTTCAGTTCGGGATTCTAAGGACCGCAGCAAGTGTATTATTACTCTCATTTCACGGGATTAGAAGTCCAGATTCACAAGACGCGTGCATGGAACAAATTAAGAAGAGAGCTTACTCTTCTGGAATTGTATCACCATGTCATCTAGCCTCAATACTTCTCAAGAAAAGGCAGGTAAAATAGCCGCTAGAGTACTGAAAGAGATGGAAAAGGAGATTGTACCTGGAAAGAAACTCATCTCCCTATGTACTCAGGCTGAAAAGAAAATCATTGAATATGGAGCTAGGCCTGCTTTTCCCTGTAACATCTCCATAGATAATGTTGCCGCGCACTATACCTCTCCTGTGGGAGATAAAAGCACCATCCCTGATTCGGGTTTGGTAAAGGTGGACCTTGGTGCCCAAGTGGACGGATATCTGTCCGATACGGCAAGAACGTTCGATATTGACGGAACTCTGGAAGGATTTGTTGCTGCTACAGATGATGCTCTCGATGAAGCTCTTTCCATGATGATGCCTGGTACCAAGGTGGGGGACATTGGAAAAACCATTGAGCGAGTGATTAAGGCTTATGGACTCAAACCCATTAGCAATCTCACAGGACACAACATGAAGAGATGGGTCCTTCATGCAGGAAAAACCATACCCAATGTGAAAACACGAGACGCAGAGGTAATAGAAGTAGGTGAAGTGTATGCGGTTGAACCGTATGCGACTAATGGCGCGGGTAGTGTTATTGATACCGATCTGGTATACATCTATGCAAACACAGGCAAGGATGTCTCTCTTGAAGGCAATCAAGCCAAACTTAGGGACCATCTCCACAAGAAATATGGTCCACTTCCGTTTTCTGCACGTTGGATTGGCACAGTTTCCAAAGATGTGGATTTGTTTGATGAGATTAGATCTTTACTGAAAGCCAAGGTACTGCGTGGCTACCCAGTTCAGGCATCCAGAAAAGGCAGACCTGTGAGCCAGTCTGAGCATACAGTGTATATCTCAGAAACTGGCCCAGTGGTTTTGACAAAATTCGACTAAATTTTGTCTTTTTCTTCGTCTTTGTCTTCTTTTACGACATAGACGCCTTCAATTGTCATGCTACCGGAACACTTTGGACATTTTGCGTTCACTGGTTTGAGGATGTAATCACCTGATTCGAAGTTTCTAATTTCCTTGAAGTCACACTCAGGATTGTCACAACGAATCTCTGTAACGGTAGGCGGAGGTGGTTCGGTCTCTGCTGGTTTTCTTCCACCGGTTATCAGACTTAGTCCTATAGATATCAGGAAGATACCACCAAAATACCATACATAGGACAGAACTGGGTCATTTGTTCCAAGGAACATAACCACGACACCAATGCCTGCAAAGGCGGCTCCAATTATTTTAGATATCATACCCATCAACGGTCACCTCAAAGGCCAATACCGATAGTGTTGCCTATCCCTGCCAAGATGACCTTGTCACCAGGCGAAGTGCGTTTTTTAATTGCAACTTTGATGCGTTCGATTACTTCAGGTATGGAATCCAGGATTTTTTTGTCCATAATTCCAACAGCTGCGGCTTCGTTTTGCTTGACTACGATGGCCTCAATTGCTATGTTATTCTTAGTGGCTGCATCTTCAATTGCATGTTTCTCAGGTCCAGGATCCCCAATTGCAGCTCCTGTTCCTTCGGATACGCGGCCAAGTTCTTCACCCTCAAGCTTGAGCGCAGCATCAATAGTGATAATTCGCGCAATCTTGCCATTGTGTTCCTCTACGAGTTTCTGAATACCAAACCCAGGCTTCCCGACTGTACCGCCAGGACCAGTTGCTCGCATTGCAAATACTGTACGACCCTCAACGTCTACAGGGTAGTATCCAACTTCGCGGGATATTTCCTGAACATAGCTCTGTTGAGTTGCACCATATTCCCGAGCAAACTTTGTGACAATTAGTGGGCCAATACCGTCACCAATGGGCTTACCCTCGGAAAATGCATCTAGTGCATCATGGTATGCCTTAGCAAGCTGCATAATTTCTGGCAACTGCATCTGAATCTGCATAATCATAATCTGACTGCCGGTCTTCTTACCAAGCAGATAGAAGTGTCGAACTATTCTGAAAATCAGGCTTAGAACCTGTATTACTTCAAGTGTGTTCTCAAGTGACTGCTGATCTGATACTGATGCATCTGGAGCCAAATCACCAACAAATTCTTGGAATCTGTCTCTTCTTTCATCAAGAAGATAGTCGAGACGTACTAGAATTCCAGCAGGATCAAGATTAACTGGCATGATTGTGAAGTAGTCAAGCCATCTGTCCAGTTCCTTGGCAATTTCCTCATCATCCTTACCATATTTTTTGAAGGTTTCAATAGCTGTCTGTCTAGACTCAATTGCCATGCGCTTGAGTTCAATCATACCTGCTTCAATTTGCTTCAAGAATTGCCACATCTGTATCTTTGCGCCATAGAGGCTCATCACAATGATAAAGACCAAGAACACAAGTTGAATTATAGTACCGATTGGGTCGGTTTGGCCTAGGAGCTGCATCATGTATATCGAACGTTCTCGCTCGGGAATTGCTTTAATGGTTTCTATCTGTTCATTATATGACGATTTTAAGATACGAATCGCATGAATAGTCGTAGAATGGTATATGTCGCATTCAGAGAAAATTGGCCCCTTTCCCATGTATTAATAGAAAAGCTGCAAATGATAAACCATGAAACACCAAACAGAAGCTGAAGAATGCCAACACGTTTGGGGTTTTGAGGGCTGTGGTGCAATGTGGACTTTCTTCAGCAAGAGAAAGGATGCGTTGAAACATGCAGGAATTAATGAAGTGTATGAGTTCGAAATGAATGAAGCACATATACTAGACAATCGTCGAAGGCAAGAACTCGGAGCGCCTGCTATTTCTTTTGACAAATTTACAGAGTGCATCGACCATACTCTAAGTTGTATTCCACCGGAAATCGATTGTGAAGCGGAAAAATAGAATAGATTTGCCGCCAATCTCTAGTAGCTTTTTGAATACAGTGCAAGAGATTGGCGAAAGGTTCATATCGCCACTATGAATTTCGCAGTCGCTGGTTCCTAAAACGAACCAACACAGGGGACGTGGCCTAGTTAGCAGCTAGGATATACCTAGTGGCCTAGAACGGTATGGCGATGGGCTCCAGATCTGAGTGCATTTCGCACTCAAAGACACGGGGTCATTGATCTGACCATCGTCTGCAGACACTCATCGATCGGGAGTTCAAATCTCCCCGTCCCCACCATTCCTTTTCTATTAAAGAACGTAAAACAGAAGAAAATGAGGCCACTGCCCCGTATGTGCCGGAGCAGTAGGCACCGAGGAAAAAATATGAACCTTTCCAGTATTATTGCTGATAACGCAACTGTATTTTAGACAAAAGTCCCAGATTATACCATCTGAATAGAGGTCGTACGGCTATGAGTAAATTTGCACGGGTAATGTTATTGGTCTTGGTATTGGCAGTCGCACCTAGTATATTTACGCAGCCTGTTGCTGCACAGGAAGGGGGTGGCGGCCCACAGAGAGCGCTTTTTGAAGTTGGAGAGTTTACATACCGTGCGTCATTTCAGCTGGAAGATGGAACAGAAGCATTATTGATACGGAGTGCGTACAAAGCTATGTTTCTCTACCAGCATCATCAACCTACTCTCAACCACCACTACATGTCTGTTTCAGTTGGGTTCTATTTTGGAAAGACCTTGCTCGGTCGGTCGCTCATTCAGAGTATGACCTTTGATGAGATTGCATTCTACCCAAAATGGGAGGACAGTGCAGGGTACCCCCATGACTTGTACCTTGATACGGCCGCATTCTCGATAACTGGCAGCATGACAGATGGTAGATTGGTTGGAGGATACATGCTACTTGATGATGACGCTATTTCTCGGTACCTACCAATGTTTGGTGGCACTTTGGTACTATCAGGCCTTGTTCTAGAGCTAATCGATGGATCAGAGGTCAGCTTTACTGATGAGCCAATATCTATCACATTGGAAAAATACTCCAATGAATTCTACCCGGAGAATGCAACACTTACTGACGGCGATATCACCTATGAAAGCAGTGATGGATATATCAGCATCAGTACTACAGGGGCGCCGCAGATTGTTATCCTCATAGATTTGCTTATTGGCCTAGCCATGATTGGGACTGCAGGAATTGTGTTCTTGTTGGGGCTACTTCATCTTCGAGGAATGGTTAAGCTTCCAATCTCTCGGATCACTAGCATGATTCATAGACCGATTCCCACTCGGAATACATGACATCAAAAGGCGTTCATCTGAACAGGACAACGTCGGGACAAACTAGAAATTGGATAATCGAAACACTAGAGGTGGTGTTATAGAATGACTACAGTGATTTGCCCACGTTGTGGATTCGACGATACTGCTTTGGTTCGGAAGGAACTCCAGTCCGGGGGAGGATACAAGAAGAGCTGGCGATGCCCACGATGCAGTAATACGTGGGAAACCAAGGAATAGAAAACATTCGTTCCAAAACGGTTAAAATCGGATTGGGTTCGACGATATTTACCACGCGGAGGTTGCCCAGCCAGGTTAAAGGCGCGAGGTTTAGGTCCTCGTCTCGTAGGAGTTCGCGA
>CAYMLT010000029.1:0-18479 GCA_964391265.1 uncultured archaeon | reverse complement strand
AATGCTGAAGGAAAACGAGTTGGAACAATCTTACAGATTCAGGACCGGTCTGTAAACGTGGATGAAGCCACAGACGGAATGGAAGTAGCAATCTCCATCAGAGGACCTACTGTTGGACGCCAAATCAAGGATGACGAGGTCCTTTACGTAGATATACCTGATAAGCAGATTCTTGCAATCAGGCAGAAGTTCATGGATGATCTTACTCAGCCTGAGAAAGATGTCTATGAGGAAATTGTCCAAATTAAGAGGAATGCAGGCTCTTTTGTCTAAAATTGTACACCATTGACAATGTTTTTAGGTATATCAATGGAGATTCCGAATTGCAGCGGGAAGGGCGGGCCGTTTGCCGCGGCTGCGACCACATGGCAATAGTGGCGCTAGTAACACGGCGTAGACTGACCCCCGACGCTGATGAGTTTCACTGTGGGACGTTGAAAGTTCGTCTCTGAAGTCTGGCACGGTCGCAGCGACAGTTGTAGGATTGTTGTAAGCGACTCAAATAACCGAACTGAGTATTTGGGTCCTTCTAGGCTTTTCTTTTAGCTAATCAGATTCACCTTTCTACGGACCTCACCAACTTCCATTGCAACAAGGAGATTAGCTATAAGACCTCCGAGCATTAGAGCATAGTGGAACATTCCAAACATTCCAAGAATAGCAAGAAAAAGCGTTCCAATAACAATGTGAAATGTAGATACCACCCAAGCAAAGGACATTGTGGTGATTAGTATCCGGTACTTTGCCTTAGTAAAGAAATTGTCATCCTTAGGAAGTTCACTGTTTATCCAAAATCCCATTGCATAGAGAATTAGTAGCACGATTATCTCAAATTGAAAGAATTGTCCAAATACGATATCTGGTAGGTGTGATGGCGTAACCTGAAACAATGTGATTCACCATATTGTGGTATTGAATCTCCCAATATTAATCCCCCAAATTATCTTCAAGTTTCTTTTTCTCAACCCATCCAAGTAAATTTAGAAATTTGAACGTTCTTGAGCCAAGATTTCTCTGAACCTTTTCGAAATTTTCACCTTTGAAGAGTTGCTTTCCAGACAACCGCAACAGGCTTTGATCATTTGATACCCCCGAAATAGAACTCCAGTCAATTGACTTCTCTCTGGGTTTCTTCTCACCCTTCCAACCTAGTTCTTCCCCGAATTGGTCTGAGTAAAATGCACGCATTTTCTCCATTCTAGGAGAAATAACGCTGAGGGCATAGGTATCTTTTGTTACCTCAGCAACTTGTTTCATTCTGGACTGAAGAGCATAAGAAACTCGAAGGGATGATTTCATGAATTCGGACAATAGATGTTCATCACGCTCTAGCCCATTCATACGTGATGATGTCGGTTCGAGCATATAGGAAATTTGCTCTTTTTCAAACCCTCTTTGAGCATCTACAAAATTAATTGTATGATACTTGGTTTCCCATCCTTTCGATTCTAAGATTCTCGTTAGCAAACGCTTACGAGTTGCATGCCTGTCTTGATAGTCAGTATACCTGTAGGTCTTATTCTCTGTTTCATACATTCGTTCATCTCCCTCAGTTCCTATGGATAGAATCACCACATCAGAACCGCCATTTGCTGGTCTGGCATCAACTGCAATAGAATGTCTTTCGTCAGAGGTGCTATTTCGTTCGATTTTGTTCAGAAGTTCTGAGTATCTGCTATATGCTCCAAGAGAGGCAAAGAAGGCGGTAAGATGTTCTGCGGATACGGGGCAAAGAGAATTGGGAACCTTGATTGGCATTCCGTTTCGATCAAGATGATATGGAAGCGATAAACTGGCTCTTTCAGGTTCTGTAGTGATTGTATTCTTAGTTAGCAGCACTGTTTCACAGATTGTATCAACAAATCTCTCCAAGTCAATTGCGTCTGAAGGAGAGAGGCCATTTTTAGTTGCGAAGCTATCAATTTGGGAAACAATCGAGGATAGAATGGTACTGGCTTCTTGTTTCTTTCTCTCAACATTGAAAGGTTGTGTCAGGTCTATATTGTAGCATTCTTGAGATATTCTGGAAAGATTGCCTATTTTTCTCTCAAGTTTGGCAAATTCCGTTGAATCCATCATCCAATCCTTGAGTTTTTCGTTGTCTTTCAACCAGAACTGAATACCTAAGATCTCATTGTTTAGATTCCAGCCTGATGGAATGGAGTCATATTTTGATGAATCAAGAGAAAGAAATAGGAATCCTGCTTTCTGCCCTAGTTCGGTCATCTGAAGGACGGGATTGCCAATAGAGTCGATTACCTCTGCCAAAGATGCTTCATGATAATCCGAACCTCCAATTTGTGTCTGGGTATTCGCAATTCTTCGCCGTAAGGAGATATTCTGGTTTGCTGGTAGTTCAGAAAGACATGTATGACCTGTTCGAACAGGGGCACCAAAATTCACAGAGCGAAGATATCCTGTTGTCTTCCATAGAATTTCTGCAAGCGTTTCTCCATTCTGAATATTTTGAAACAGTCTTTTTGTAGCGAGAGAAACATAAGCAAAAATAGATTCGGACTGGATTTTGTCAGGTCCTCCTTCATCCACCAATAGGTCTGTTTCTTGAACAATATGCTGGCGATTTGCAAGTTTCATTCGCTTTGCTATGTTTTCAATACCTTCAAAATTGATAATTGGTTTTCCTTCAACAACCGATCTATGCAACAAGTGCTGAACTTTTCCCGAGATGAGTGAGGCGATATATCCCCATGGGTTTGCATTTGCTTCGACCTGTGTTGATGTGTCAACAGTCTTTGACTTCACTTCCTCGAATTCGAAGAGTAGTTGGACCGTTTCAGTTGACGAGAGTCTTGTAGGCCCCGTCATTTCTAACTCTGTTAATGCTCTAATCGGACCTTCAGATTGTTTTCGCTTGACCTCAATGAGATGGATATCATTCCCAAATAGGACATTTGCAAGGGTTGCACAATCAATGGAATCGTACAAAAATTTCGTTCTTTTAGGGTTCACTCTGCTATTGGAACCTACTTTTAGACGTAGAAGACACTTTGATAATATTGTATCGTCACAGTTTCTAATGGCATTTTCATCAGTTAGAGTAAGTAATTTCTCTATCGCACCTGGTTTCACATTTCCTTTCTTGATGCTCCATTGATCGTTTGTTGTTCTTTCATACAGGGCCACTTTGATTGTGGACATATACTTGGTTGAAGTGGATTTGGTTGAATCACCCCATACTTTGACATCTATAGGTGTGAGTCTATGACTTGGAAGAGTACTTTCTTTATTATCCAACTTAGCTAGATGATTACCATCATATCCAAGAACGACTGGTTGTTCTGAGCCGTCCATCATGAATACAGCTATTTTCTTCACTTCTTCTTTTCCTGCTAATCTTGCAGTCTCTTCAGCTGAAACCATCTCACACCTTAGTGCTACTTGAGTGAGGTACTTGGTATCTCCAAAGTATGAATCAATGTCCTTCACAATAACGCTGCTAACAGGGGTTCCTGTTCCTATTTCATACAGTGTTTCAGAGTGATTAGCAAATCTTCCATATGCTAACAACCTTGGGAGAGATATTGGATTGGACCTATTTTCGGTTTCTAACCACCAAGGAGAAAGCAAGATATTTTCACGATTCTGTTCAGATTCTTCGAGAGCATCTAAATGGATGTAAACTCTGTTTTTTGCAAATACATCAGACGAGGAGGTACTTTGCTTTAGTTTCTTCATTCGTTCCGAAAGAAGAACTTGCTTAGTTTCATTCTTAATAGAAGCTCCAAGTATTTCATAGATGGTTGTTACCAGTTCTTGGTTAGCCCATCCACGTGAAGAGTCTCCCGCATCATCAGAATCATATCCTCTTTCTATAATTCCATGTAGTCTTCTCATCTGTTCATTCAAAAAGACAGGACCAATCGATGACCAAGTTCCAACCTCAATCGTTTCACTTCCTTCGTCAAGATTATTGTCCTTATTGCCAGTAATCAAGTCCAATAATTCTCTGTATGCTGGATGAGGGGTCTCAAAATACTCTCTCACTTCGGGAAACTCGTTTCTCTTCGTTTCGGAACGCAGATTTTCTTTCTCTTCGTCTTCATCTAATACCTTGGCAGCCTTCAGTATTGCATCACGTTCTTTCGGAGTCATTAGACGTTTAGAAAAATCAATCCGTTCCCACGGAAAATCGTTAGTTTCTTCCGCTGTAACCTCCTTGATTTCTTTTTGCTCCGAATTCTTGGAAATCTCAGCATAATATTCCTCCAAGATTTTCTTCCTTTCTTCAAGGGTCAGGAGGCGTTCTTTGGCTTCGTCTTCGTCCGAATCGTCAATTTCTCTAAATTCTCGCAATATTCATCGTCCCATTATCAGACAAGTTATGCTCAATGTGATTTAGGAGTTCAGTCACGTCTCCGGTCCTGTAATCTTCTATGCCCATGTCATATCATCCCATTTGATAGGTAAATACTCCTACAGTATCTGTCATCAGTGTTCAGGCGCTAAGCGAATCAAAGAATTAGACCTCAGTTTGGAAATTCTATCATTCTTTTGGTTAGTTTGTAAAAAACATCTGCTCAAAACCAAGATGGGGCAGAATCGAGGCTCTATGAAGGGTTCTTTTCTGAAAAATGTCGAATTTTGGTGCAATGAATCCCTCAGAATGTAACATTTAGTACCCTATCCAATAATAGAGAGATCTGAACTGGTCTAAGAAAAGGTGCGACAGCTCTTTCCCTCTGACTGTCGAATCGTCTATAGGCTAGCCCAGCACACTTCTCAAAGCGGCAACCTCTGAGGCTCCACACCTTGTCCTTAGGGCTGCTCCCGCCAGGGCCTGACCCATTTCAGTCATCTAAGCGCACTCGCAATGAACCTACATTTACTGCTGTGGCCGATGCAGACTTCAGAGACCGCTCGTCAACGTCGTGTGATGGACCTACAAAGTCCTCGTTTCAATCTCGGGGATCGTTACTGGTTCCGACTATTGCCATCGGTTACAGGTCGCGGCAAACGACCCAACCCTACCCGTCGCATGATAATCCCCTAGATATACGGAATTAAGGATTGCGGAAGGTTCCTATCTGAAGTAGCCTATGAGAATGATTATCCAAGCTCAGTAAAGAGGGTTAAATGAAATAGCTCGAGGGGAAGATATCTACTTCAAGGTCCTGGCGGGAACAGCTCTAAGGTTAGGTGTTGGAACCTCAGAGGGTTCGGACCCGAGAATCGCAGTGATTATGCTTATCGGAATACGGACAGACGATGCATCGTGAGCCGCTGCACCTTACATGCTACGTCTACTTCGGTGCCATTTTCTTGATTATGCCAAGATATTCTTGAACGGGCATATCCCAGCTATTAGTGTCCTTATTGAAGGTGTCAAACAAGTGCACATAGCCCTTGCTCTTGCCTTCGAGGGTGAATTGGACAAAGAGACTATCCACATGTTCTCTAATCATGTTGAGCCCCTGTAGATAACTAGTGATTTCACTAGTTGGAAGATAGACAATTACTGTGTATTGATTGGCTCCTTGCATGGACAAGTTTAGTGAAAATGGCAACTCGGAGAATGCGTAGAGTATTTTCTTGGCGTGTTCACGAGACTTGTAGACGCATGTGATAGAAAGCGTGTCTTTACCCTTGAAAGGCATAAAATATGGTTTGTACCCGGTGATGACCCCAATTTCCTCGAGTCTTTTTACTCTCTTGTGGACTTGGGGTTGTGATAAGTCTAGTACATCTCCTAGATCTTTGAGCGTTATCTCAGCATCCTCAACTAGTTTTTTGACAATCTGAAGGTCTTTGAAGTCAAAGTTCTCTTGTTTTGGAAATTCTTGGAAACCCATATCGGTTTCTTTACCTGTTCTCATGGTGTTTTCTATATCTGAATACCAAGTTGACCATTCCCAATTACTGTCAGGAAGAAATGCAGATACCCTTGCGACCTTGACCGTGTAATCAATCGCTTCCATGAGGAGGTAGTCCTCAATCAGATTACGTTCTTTCATCTCATCAAATAGGCGCTTGCAGAGCTGAGGAGTTGCAAGAGGATACTGGGCAAATATCCAGTAGCCATTGTATTTGCCATATGTGGGACTATAATGGTATAACGGAGGAAGTGCATGTATGACATCAGCAAGTAGTGCGTGGTGTTTGGGGCTGCTCTCAACAGCAATAATCATATCAGCAACACCGATCTTTCTCTCGTAGGTGTGAACCATGCTTTTCTTCAAGAATCCTTTTTCCTTCATCCTGTTCAGTCTATAACGCACAGTTCGATCAGAAACATCCAATATCTCGGCGAGTTCCCGTGTGGAAATCTTAGCCCCTTTTTCAGAGAGTACGTTGATGATATCTACGTCCGTTTCGTCCAGCTCTACCGTGATCTTCAAAGACACTCACCATTCTCTATCTCTATCATTTCAGTTGCCAAATTTTTCTTCGGTCAAATGAACAAAATACTTTGCCAACTAATTCTTATTATAGAAAAATTTGGCAATAAATGTTTTGCTTTATTGTCCGAGTATTCGACAACTGACTGAAATGAGGCGAAACATCGAAAAAAGATGTAGAACAATCTTACGTAGAACGACCAGTTTATATATAAATTTGCCACAAATGTTATACATGGTTAACATATGGCAATACATCAATGATTCCGCTGCCATATTTTTCCTCCCTTCGCTAGAACTACGGTATGATTTCGCGTCAAGTGCAATACCCAACTCTGGACCGAGTACAAACGGATTTGACTTGACTCCGGCAGTCTGGATACAAGGGTGGATTGCCTATGTTACCGCTCGTAATTTAGAGCGTGGAAAACAATGATGACAGAAACAGTACAGGCAGTATCGATAATTGATCAAGTCATTGAGGTAGTCAAGACTCAGGTGAAGAAGAGAACCGCGCGCTGGCTCGAATACGACGAGGGCGCAAGGTATCACCGTTGTCAGATTGCATCTAGCCAAGCACTTAGAGACCTTGAAGCTATCAAGACTGGATCAGGTTCTGAAATATATAGACACAGCTTCCGACGTTAGTTCCTTTTTCGGACGCAACGTGGAAGTTGTGTTTTTTTCTTCCTACGTTGTATTTGTATTCATCTTTATCTTCATTCATCCAAGTAAGTGGGTGTTCGAGATTTTTTATTTCGACCCTAGGATGCTAATTCCTGTCTTTTGGAAACTCATCTTGGTAGCACGAGATTTTTGAAAAGATTAATCAACGGATAAGTCAACTCCATCCCTCAGGGCTTGCAATGAAATGGAGAAAAAGAGTTAGATTGTGGAGAAACTCTGAAACGGCAAAGAGTATTCACTCTGCAGGACTAGTCTGCATGCTTATTTTGTCGGGTTTTGGGATATTTTCCATGGCTATGGGAACAACATCTCCTCTAGCAGTTGTGACAGGTAACTCAATGATACCGGACCTACAATACGGTGACCTTGTCATCATCCAAGCAAGAACTGTGAATCAAATCAAGATAGGAGACGTCGTGGTCTTTACAGCTGCATGGTATGAATCCTCACCCATAATACACCGAGTAGTCCGTATAATCGAGTGTGGTGACGGTGATAGGCTCTTTTTCACGCGGGGCGATAATAATCCGAGTAATGACTTGGGATTTAGAACGATTAAAGATATCATAGGAGTGGTTATTCTGAAGATTCCGGCGATTGGGAATATTGCATTCATACTCTGGACCCCCATAGGAATGATATCAGCTACAATTATTGTCATTTTCACACTAGCCAGCTCCGAGAAATTTTGCTTCAGGAAAAACAGCAGATCTAGCGATTATTCCGTCAGGAATTACAATGACTGGTGGACCAGACAAGTATGAAATGAGTAGCGCAACTGCTGTCAGATATGCCACAACGCGTTCAGTGTAACCCCTCGTTTCCACTCAAACAAGAAAAGTGGCGCTGAGGGAGGGAATTTCAGATATCGCAGTAATTGCGAAGTCCTTTGAACCCTCGTGTGCAGAACACACTGGATTTTTGCTGAACTGCCATTGGCAATCAATAGCAATCCAGCTCCTTACTGCTCCTTGCCCGTCAGAAAACGAGCAGGTCCAAGCTAGGAAACCTCAGCATATGTTAGTAGTTCGCAATCGGAACTCTATCTTCTCATAAAGCTTGTGACGAGCATGCTTGGATTGGAATTCTCAAAGATGAAAATTGGAATTCTAATTATGGCACTCAATTCTTCGATATCTCTGTTACATGTGTGGATTATGTCCGAGAACTCAAACCTCTCCCTTGGCGCCATACCTCATTTTATCGATTTTGTACAGATGTAGAATCACCCTGCATTAGTGTAATGGTAATGACAGACTTGATGACCTGAATGCTTGTTTGTCCATTGTTCTGTATCACTGGGCTACTGGTGATAATAGCTAGCAACTTTCAGAGATTGTTTGCTATATGAAGAGTAGGTTCTTCTTTGTGTCTAGTCACCAATACCAAGTATCTCCGCAGGTTCGATATTCTCCACTTCAGTACCCTGCTGTTGCAACCTAAATATCGCAATTTCATATGCCTTGAGAACATCGGCTTTCGTCACAAATCCCATCATTCTTTTGGGATACATGGGATCGATAATTACTGCATGACCTTCATCACGCTTCATCATTGCTTGAAGCACACCGTCCATTGCGCAACTCGGTGCCAATTGTAAGAAGTCTGTTTCCATCATTTCGGCAACTGTCGGTTGTGGTTCACCTGGGGACGCAATATGAAATAGATCCTCTGTGATTAGGGTTCCTACAACTTCGCCTTCACTGTTTACAACAGGAAACTTGGTATGGTGAGTGGAATCAACGATTTTTAGTACTTCATCCAGTTTCATAGTTGGGTCCAATAATGTTGGTTTTGTTGTCATTATTTCGGATAGGCATATAGATTTCAGTACACCAATATGGGTTCCTTGTGTAACATGCATTCCTTTCCTTGCCAGTTTTAGTGTGTAGATACTTTCATCATCAAGCAATGATGCAAGCAAAAATGATGACGAAACAGCAATCATAAGTGGAAGAATCAGAGAGTAATCCTTTGTCATCTCCATAAGTATCACAACACAAGTGATAGGAGCTCTAGCTGACCCTGCAAACAAAGCGGCCATTCCTACTAGAGCATATGCCATGGGAGTCGGAATTACTCCAGGAAAAATGTATGAACACACGAGCCCAAAAGCTCCCCCAAAAGCTGCCCCCATAGTCAGTGTTGGAGCAAATACTCCTCCGGACCCCCCGGAACCGAGTGTGAAGGAGGTAGCTAAGCCTTTTAGAATACCAAAAGCAACTAATGCAAGCACGCCAACAGAACCGATTAGAATGGCATCAGTGAAAGCATATCCAATACTTGTGATTGCTGGAAAGACAATCTCACCCGGCAGATAAGATCCAGAATAATGAAATACACCCTCCAGGTAGATTGTTATTACAAGAAGAACTCCCGTAAGAAACCCACCTATGATTGGGAGTGCGTATTTGGATGTGCGTAACCTATCGAATCCATCTTCAATTTTATAGAATCCACGATTCCATACAACAGCAATTCCTCCCATAAGCAAACCAAGCATGAGGTAGAAGATGAGTTCAAGTGGATTAGACATGACGAAGATAGGTGCCCTGAATGATACTTCAGCACCCAGGATACTGATTGAAACAGCGGTGGCAATAACAGATGAGAGAATCACAGGAACAATAGAAAAACCGATAATTCCTCCCGCGAGTATTTCAATTCCAAATAGCGTACCACCCAACGGTGCATTAAAGGTAGCTGCGATTCCGGAAGACAATCCACATACCACTAGGGTCTTTGTCTGTGTTTTATTCAGTTTCATAATATCTGCAATCGCGGAGGCTATTCCCGCCCCAATCTGTGCAATTGGTCCTTCGCGTCCACATGATCCTCCAGACCCAATACATAAAGCGGATGCAAGGCTCTTTAGTATTGGCACACGCATTCGCATCTTTCCACCCTCAAATGCATAGGCCTGCATCACTTCAGGTACTCCATGACCTCTTGCTTCAGGAGAGTATTTCACAACAATAATTGCCACAAATATTCCACCAATGGCGGGAACAAAAAGCCAAGCCAATGGACCAAAGGTTTCTGGAATTTCAAAGAAAACAAGAGCCATGGACACTATTAGCCATCTGAATAGCACAGCGGTTAAGCCTGATGCCAAACCTACAATTCCAGCAATAATATAGATTTTCGACCTCTCTTTGAATAAGCTATTCTTCAGCATATGCTAGTGACACACTCAATAACTTTCATTTTTTCACAGGAAACGGATAGATTTTAAGCTTCAAGCCGATTGATGGTTCACTTAAACCTTCCTCGGAAAGGGCATTCGGTTTGTTTCTATCCACGGGCTACTTTGCTTTATTTGTACAAAAGTGTATATGCTTTCTATTGAAGACTATGTTGAGGGAAAATGCTCGAAGTAATTGGGTTCATAGTTGCGTTTTCGTTATTGATGCTCTGTGCGGCTTGTTCATTTGGGCGTAGCCCAGGATCTGGCAGAGTCAGGATAACAAGACCAACTGAGAAATCAGTGGTTGGAATGGGCGGAGCCAGAGGATACGACTATTCCTATGGTGGTCAATCATCCTTTGGTGGGAGTAAATCATTTCCAGTAGGACTCAGGTCAGAACGTGATAAGACCGAAACTCATGAAGCCTACTCAAAGCATGACGAGGATTACTAGCCTGAAAAGCAAGTTCTAGGTTAGAGCCTCTCCACATTCTGGGCAGAACTTCTTAGCAGTGCCGATGTCTTTCTTACATGATGGACAGCGTCCTACAAGCATGACATATTCTGATTCTAACTTCTCACGGACTCCCTCATTCAGAAGTTGTCTTGTCCAGAGGTTTCCGATACCCTTGGTGAATAGGGGTACAGTTTCAGTCTTGTAAAAAACATTACCTTCAGTCTGAGATTTCTCAAAGGATTCCTTGAAAGAGGGACTGCTTTTTGTCAGCGCGTTGACCGTCTTCTGAATGTACTTTTCAAGATCTGGAGAGAGCGGTTCGTGTTTCAATGGTAGGCCAAATCTATCGTCAGGTGTCAATACTGGTGTGAAGACCACTGGAGTGCCTTTATTGAAAGCTGCAACGTAAGTGTTGATGTAAAGAAGTGTAAGTGGCGCAAGTCCCTTAATGGATTCATTTTGAAGTGTGAGTTGGGAAATATCCTTGAGTTCCTTTGTAAGCCCCTCAACTCGCATATTTACCTGACCGGTGATTCGGTCTACATGCTCAGTAACAGTCCTCTTGAGTGATTTGAATTCCTTTTTCTTTGCATCAATCTCTTCATTGAACGTATCTACAGCAAGTCGTTTTTCCTTAATATCGCTCGCAGTATCTTCTTCTGCAGCTTGTATTTTCTCTTCCAATTCGAGATCGAGGGCACTTGCTTTGTCAATCAATTGTTGTGCAATATCACTGACTGCATCAGCGGCATCTACGTAAGTTGGGACTGTATCATCAAGATGTTCGCGCAATGACTGATACCTTTGTACGACATCATCAAGGGATGAATTTTCTGCTCGAATGTCTTCCCTAAAGGTCTGTATGTCTGTTAGAATCTGGGTAAAGACCCTTTCAAGAGCTGCAGAATCATGGGCAAATTGTGCTACTATTATTTTTTGGTCCTTGCTGTGTTTCTCTTTCAGACGATAAATGGTATTGCCACGCGTCTCTTCGAGCTTGGCAACTCTATCTTCCGTATTCGTTTCAATAGTTTTGAGTTGCTTTTCCATGCGATCAAGTTCGGTTCCGGTCACATTATCCAGTACATCTAGCCTATCAGACAGCTTTTCTTTGACAATCTGATGGAATTCCTGCATCTGCGTCAAACGTTTTCTTGCATCTCTAACGATGTCTTGGAAGTTCTCACTGACATTCAATGCCTCTGAGGAGTCTAATTTGAGGCCTAAAACATTCAGTTTCGCGTTTGGATCTACAACTTCAAACAATTGTCCCTGAGCTGTAATCAAGTCAGGATTCTGGAGGTTTCGTACATGGTGAACAACAGGATTGACCTCTTTGAGCAGAGGTGTAGCCTTCCCTACTGCATCTGGGATGTTGTTGAAGTCTCTAGTTTCACTTGTGATGATTCTCTTTATTGGTCCAAGTGCTGTATCTTCGCTCATCTCAAAGGTCATAGATGCTTCTCCAATAGCCGAGAGGATGATTGATTCGGTTTCTGATACTTGAACCACCCAGTAGGGTATTGCAACTGGGCTCAGGTATTTGATCTTGGCTTTTGCTTTACGGTTTGATTCTGCAAGAATAAAGGCCATTGCCAATGCATTCTCGTCAGATTCTACAACGGTTTTGGTCTTTTGCCGCTGATGCAGAAAATCAATTGCGATTTGTCGAACCAAAGTACCCACCTATGTGACTGTACAATCGTACTTGACCATTAATTATGTTTGTTGACTGTCTTCACTTCTTGGAACACATGTTCTAAGGCAGTTTCCTATGTTGTGAGTTCATTGTTCTATGAAAAGACGAGTTTTACATATCGGACAGAGAACTATATTCTCATCCACCGGTTCTGCGTAGTTCAGTTCGAATGACATCTCGCATTCCGGACAACGATATCTATCCAAATCAGCCACATGTTCCGCGAGAGCTGCGTGTTGGCGCATTGATTCAAAGATTTTCTCGTCCACTATCTTCTCTTCTGGTGTTATTGCGCTGTTGCAACCACATCCTGCTATCAGAAGTAGGCATAGCATAGGAACAAAGATGATAATAGCTATAAGAACCGAGTCGGATAAGAATGGAAAGAAGAAATTGGGAGTCGTATCAAATGGTGAGTATAGGATAAGTATAGGAAAAAGCACGCCGATTGCAATAGCTGCCAGAATAATGATCCATAGTGGCCTCCTTCTTGGCGCTGGAGTTTCCTCGCCTGGATAATCATAGCGTTTCTCTTCCACTCTTTGCACCCAATCTTGGAAAGCAATTCAAGGTTAATACTTCTTCTGATTAGAATCTTGGCAGAGGTTTTGTTCTGATAATACGACTGTACCAGTACACGAATCCCAATGTCAGAGGGATGACAAGAGTAAGTAATATTGGAGCAGACTCTGGAAATGTCACAAAGAGAATCATGGTACCAGGTGAACCAATGAGTATTAGCAGTAAGAGGACTAGGAGGTAGTTTGGCTGGCGCGCCTCATGTTTGTCATCGAATATTTCTTCGTCCAATAGATACCACAAGAGTGTGTTTTGTTTGACTGTATATATGCTATGGGAAAGCAAACAATATGCTATGTAGTAGATAATCTATGGGGCACATAATCTGTCATGTTAGTGTCTTTTCCAAGAAGACGAAGACACATAATAATCTGGCCACGGTGATAGGTTGCATGGTTGTTCATATGGAATAGCATCTCTGGAAAGGATAAGGTGATCATTGTGTCCCCTTTTCCTACGTTGATAGTTTTCTCAAGGTCCGTTGCACGTAGGTCTGCCCATTTTACATTGTAAGAAGAAATGAAATCAAAAAGCTCCTCTTTCGACATATTGTCAAAATCTGGCTCTTCTTGAATGTCGGCGCCTGTCCAATCACTATACCACTCCCAGTTATCTTCAGCAAAGTGGATATATCGCCTACGGATGCTGCCGCCAAACTCACCAAAAGACTGGTTGAATTCTTCATCTGAGATATCCTTGATTAGACTCCAGACCGAGTTATCTGCCCATAACCAATACTTGACAATCCTGTTTACAAGAGAAGCCATGACATATCTTATGTTCTAGTTCAATATAATCCATCATATGTCCGCCAATTAATCGAATTATGAGATTCTAGATAATTACGAGAGTTTATGCTCTTTTGAATGAAAAATCAAACAGTAGTCATTGGAGGAATGTAATTGACACAAGAACACGCGAAGAAGCATTGTCATTGGTGTGGTGGAGAATTGGGACTTAGAGTCTGGATGGATGGCAAGCAAGTCTATTGTTCATCAGATTGTCACTCTGCAGGTTTATTTCCTGGGTTCGTTTTGATCATCGTCATTATCACCTCGATTATTATCATTGATTTGACACTTTCCGGGTTCATATTCTCACTTTTTGTCAACCATTACAGTGGACTTCCAATTTTGGGCTTTGGGGTGTATATTGCAATGATTGTGACCGAAATCATTGGCATTCTTTTCGGGTACCGAGGATGGAAGGCACGGAAAGAGATACCGAAAGCCGCGATAAAACTTAGACCTGAAGGTGTATAATCTTTGATTTTCTTGAGGTAACTGTCATTCTTTGGATTGTATGGATTCTTTGGGCACTCCGAAAAGCTGTCGTTCCATAATACGAAATATCACAATGAAAGCCACAAATGATATCAAAAACATCAAACTAAACCGGTAGAGAAGCCTATCTAGAACAGCTAACCCGCTAGGATTGATAATTACCTCTACAGCCAAGTCAATGGATACGATGACCAATGAAAGAACTGCAATACAAAGAATCCCCTTTGTCCAATCTGGAAGGTCTGATCTGGTTGTCATTACGAAGTATTCCCCAGATGAATTTGACACTTTTGCCTAATTAGTGCATCCACTTTTTGTGAAATGTTTATCTCATTATATGTGGAATAGATAGTGAGATAGCATGACAAGCGATACTGTAAATCCGGAAATGGAAGAAGGATGACAAAAATATCTTCGAAGACGTAGATTAGGAAAACACCTGATGGTTTTCGGTGCGGTTGTCATCCTCATATCGATGGTCTTGGATCTCTTCACGGTCGCGGTTGATGCATTTTCAGAAAATGCATATGCATCTTCAGGATGGGGCGGTTATTTCATGATTGGTGTGATCTTAGGCATTTTTTGGTATTAGTGGGAATCATCTCAAGAATTCCGCCGAATACGATGGAGGAAAATAGTTTATGGGCTTTGAAAACAGGTCCTTTACGATAATACATTATGGGTGTATTCTGTGCTGAAATGGGAAGGATGCGATTAGATACCATGTAGCGGAAAATGACGAAAAAGGGAGAAAGAAGGATGTACACGTCAATAATATCACGATTTAATCCTTGGTTTGTAATCACTTCTTAGTGGTGCGGACTAACCATTATTCACAGTTTTGGAAAACTTAGAATGAATTTTGCTCCACTAGTATAATCACCATCAATCCGATCTTCAACAGAGATAGTTCCCAGGTATTTGTCCATTATCCCTCTTGCTTGGTGAACTCCAACTCCTCCAAAACGGCGGTCTTTGTTGAATAAGTTGGTTTTGTGAAATTCATCCATCCCTTTACCGTTGTCTGCAATACTTAGATGGTACACCCCACCATATTCATCTAAGCTAACCCACACTCTCTTAGTATCACTTGGATTATGGAGAACAGCATTCTCGAGTATTGAATGAAGAAGATAGTCCAAATGCTCGTCAGCCATAATCAGAACAGGTATTTCTAGTAAATTGGAAGTAACAACGGTATCGGGATATGTATCTTTCATGTCTGCTATTACAGATTCTACGGCCAATGTAAGGTTGGTCTCTTTCAGGGTTGAAAGGAGAAGGCCTTCGGTAGCATATGTATCGGAGATAAGCTTCTGACACACTCTGACGGACTCAATAATTGATTCAATAGCAGGGTTTGATTGGTCTTCAGATTTCAGAATCTCTGCTCCAATGATAATGCCTTGCATCTGATTTCTAATATCGTGACCCATAACATCTAGATACAACATTGCTGTTTCTACAGCTGCTCTTTGCCGATTTTCAGCTTCCTTCTTTTCGGTTATATTCTTCAACGTTCCAATACTAGCGATACCATCCATATAGGATGTTATACCTATATTGAGATTGACTATAACTCGGCGTCCATCTTTGTGCAAAAGCCTGAATTCATATTCTGGAGGTACATCTTCTCCTTTTTGTCTTCGAAAATAGCGTTCTGCAACGAGATCTAGGTCCTCTGGAGCAATATGCTCTTGAAATTTGGTTCCTTCCATCTCTTCACGAGTCGTTCCAAGCATTTCTGCCAGGGAATCATTGACGTATGCCATTCGTTCGTTCTGAATCACAAATACACCATCTTGAATATTATCCACGAGTGTACGATACTTCTCCTCGCTCTCTCGGAGGTCCTTTGCAGCCTGTCTTTGCTCGGTTACATCCCGAATTGCTGTGAATATGATCTCTCTTCCTCCAAGCATAATTGTTCGTAAATCCATGACAGCTTGGAACGAGGAGCCATCCTTATGGAGGAGTTCGACATCAATGTTATGAACAACTCCATCCTTTCGCAGCCCTTCTAGGACTTTCTCACGGTCACTCTGCTTACCATAAAAACTCGGAACTAAACGGAACCGAATCTCATCCCAGGTGTATCCAAAGAGAGAGAGGACTCTTTCATTTGTGGCAATTATATTCCCTTTAGAGTCTGAAAGCACGAATGCAGATGGTGCTATATCGAACAGGACTCTATAACGTTCTTCGCTCTCTCGAAGCGCCTCTTCTACATGTTTTCTGTTGGTAATATCAACCAGAACGTGTTGGATGATAGGCGTATTATCAATTGTAAGCCTATTCATCGTTCCAACAATCCACTTTATAGAGCCGTCCTTTCTGAGAAGCTTGTACTCGCCTCTAATTGGTTTCATGTCCTTTTTGATGAAGGTGTTATATTGTTCAAGAATGCCTGCTCTTTCATCTGGGTGAATCATATTCAGTACTTCGTCAGGTGACATATCATAGAGTTCGTCAAGCGAATACCCTGTAATGGAGGCATATGCAGGATTAGCATACCATATACGATCATCTTTCAGTAGCATGATACCTTGAATGGAACCCTCAGCAAGACTGCGATACTTTTGTTCGGAATTTTGTAAGTCCGTGCGAGCAATGACTTCTTCTGTAACATCAAGAATGGTTGTTAGAGAAGCAGGCTCTCCACGGTAGGTTATGAAACTTGCAGCAACCTGAAGCCATATCGCTTCGCCATCCTTTCGAAGACCTCTGGTTTCATAGACTCTCTGTACATTTGTTCCTTCCAGTCTCTGCATGAAACGACCAGCCACTGTTGCTCGGTCTTCTGGATGTAGCACAGAAAATGCTTCTTCGTCCCTGAAGGAAAGCAGTTCCTCTTCGGTGTACCCAAGTAATTCACATATTCGTGGATTGGCATACGATATTCTTACAGGATTTACTTGCCAGATCATTATTCCTAATTGAGCCTGATTTAGCAGTGTATTGTACTGCAGTTCCAGTTCATCTTCAACCTCTGTATCTATAGGTCGAATCATAACCAAAACTTGTGTATCCGACACCATCGCCACAGTTACTGTGGTCCTACAATCAGGCAGTTTTTTGCATTTCCATCGTACTTCGACTTGTTTTGTTTGACCCACACCGCAAGTATTCATAGCATTTTGAAAACCCTCAAAGTCGGTTTCATGTACAAAGTCTTCGACAGTCCTACTAATCACTGAAGTCCGAAGTAATGCAGTCATGTCAAGAAAGCATTTGTTTGCATCTTGTATTCTTCCGCGTGAATCTAAAATGAGAATACCTTGGTCTATTAGATCCAGAATGGTACGGTTGAGATTATGGAAATCGGAACCGAATTGAGTCAGTTTCTTAATCTCCTTGATGTTTTAAATTGTGAATCCTTGCAGAATAACATATTCCTGATGGTGATTTAAGAGTGAATCTAGTACTGCTCTGGATGATAAGAGAGAGGAGGAGAGAGCGTAGCAATATCTCTACAGTGATCCTTCAGTTTCAAGCTCATCTACACTCACTCGTGGTTCCAAGCTCTTTGTACCTAATATAACTAAGATTACAATATTCAAAATCAGCGTAATTGCAAGGAGTGGAAGACCTTGCCAGTTGGTATAGATGATTCCAGCTAAAAGTGGGCCAAATGCAAGAAATATCATAACTAGAACGCCTGAAAGACCCAGCATTTTTCCAAGTTCAGTACGTGGAAAGGTCTTCTGAATATACGTATCAAGTACTGAGAGCCAGAGAATATCATTGACAGACTTTATCGCTGTAGCAATGAAAGCCAATGAGAATATGATACTGAGTCCAGGATATATCGAGTCTGCAGCAACAATCCAGTCATTGGGGGCAATGTATCGCACATACTTGGAAACAATCAGAAGAGATATTGAAATGGGCATTATCGAGTAGACAGCAAGAGTGAGTCCTTTGCCTCCATGTTTATCAAATACGCGTCCCGCGGCTAGTGCCAAAGGTATAGAGATTACCAGTGTGATGAGTATCATCAGATTGATCTCACCATAGCCAAATTCCAATGTTTCATTGACATAGTAGTTCTTGGCAAAGTCATAGAAACTATCACTTAGAGCATCTACGCAAACTATCACAATGAATATTGGAAAAACTCGCAATAAAAGGCGAAGTCCTCGAATGTTCTCACTAATGAAGTCCCTCAGAATATTATCAGATTGGTTCTCGCAGTGATTAGGGGTACCGTCTTTGTAAAGATATGTGGTCCC
>CAYMLT010000028.1:17557-19432 GCA_964391265.1 uncultured archaeon | reverse complement strand
CAACCTTCTGTTAGTTCAGAAAGTTTACCTTTGACATAGGACTCCAAGACCGATTCAACATTGGTATTATCTGCCCTCAGAACTGCAACATTGGCGTCTTGGAAGCTTCTGATTCCCCTAGGTCCCATTCCACTTACAATTACTGCATTTGGCCTGAATTTCAGCACATTATCATGTGCATGGCCTTTTCCGCCTTGATGGCTTCCAGCATTTGGATGCACGTTTTGAGATATTATAGTATGTAAATCATCCATGTCTATTACCGTGAAATATGGGGCTCGTCCGAAGTGCGCTGCAATAATCTTTCCATCCGAATCTTCTGCTGGAATTAGAACTCTGAGCGTCATTTTACCAAGCTCCCCCATTTCTTCCCCAGCCGCCACCTCTTCCGCGACCTCTACCACCACCTCTGCCTCGGCCAGCACCTCTGCCGCCACCTCGACCATATCCGCCTCCTTGGCCGCCGCCGGCACCACTACCACCACCAAATCCTGAACCCATACCACCGCCCATTCCTTTATGTGCGGGACCGGCAGTTTCAACTGTGCTAAGAGTACCATTCTTGTATGCTTCAACAGCCTCTCTCACTGTAGTAAATGCGCCTGTGAAAATACCAATACCTGCATCTTTCAATGCTGGAAGAGCATTTGGTCCAACCGCTCCGGTAATCACAACCTCCGCACCATTGGCAGCTACTATTTGAGCTGCTTTGATGCCCGCTCCACCAGATGCCATCATTCCTTCATTTGATAATGCTTCGAATTTCATAGTTTCCGAATCAACCATCATGAAGTAGTTACATCTGCCAAATCTTGGATTTACTGGTGCATCAAGATCTGTTCCTGATGATGATACGCATATCTTCGTCATTAAATATCACCGTAATGAATCTATATTCATTATTATTATGAATCATGATTCAATATAAACTCACCGAAACCGGATAATGAATTACGTGCCATATTATCTTATATTATATAATAACCAATCAATGCTTATACTCATTTCGAGGTTAATGATGTGCGGATTGCTGTTCTTGGAGGTGGCCCCGCAGGTAGGTCTCTTGCAGGTTATCTTTCTCTAAAAGGAAATGAAGTATCTCTCTATAACCGAACCATCGAGAACGTAGCGGCAATTCAGAATTCAGGTGGTATCAACGTTCAGGGTGTTATTGATGGATTCGCTCCAATCGAACGTGTATCCAATAACATGGCTGATATTGTGTCCGGTCAAGATATTCTATTGGTGACAGTTCCGGCCCAAGCACACAGATTCTATGCCGAAGAGATGAGTCCATGGATTGAACCAGGTCAAACATTACTTGTTATGCCTGGAGCAACTGGAGGGGCATTCGAGTTCTCAAAAATAATTGAATCACAAGGAAATGATTCCGATTTTCTTCTAGGTGAAGCACAGACCTTTTCATTCGTATCTAGAATAATTGACCCGGAAAATGTGTTAATATCAAAGATCAAGAACAAAGTTAGAGTTAGTGCATTGCCTGCAATTTCTAATCAAAAGCTACTTGGTAGTTTAAATCGACTTCCTCTCGACTTTGCCCCAGCAAAGAACGTTCTTGAAACAAGTTTGGGCAATGTCAATGCAATGCTGCATCCCGCACCGATGGTACTTAGCTCAGGACTCATCGAATCTCAGTGTGGTGGATTCCTTCATTATCATGACCTTATCTCGGAATCAGTCGGCAACCTAATCGAACGAATGGATAGAGAACGGATGAGAATCGCAGAAATGCTTTCAATTGAATCCGCATCAATTCTTGAATGGCTGACTGAAGTCTATGATGCAGAGGGTGAAACTCTCTGTGAATGTATCAAGAGTATTGATACATATGATAATGTTGCTTGTGCTACCGAC
>CAYMLT010000028.1:11704-17547 GCA_964391265.1 uncultured archaeon | reverse complement strand
TCGCTACATACACGAGGATATTCCAACTGGACTGGTCCCAATCTCCGATTTTGGTAATCTTGTTGGCGTTGAAACACCCGTGATTGACTCAATCATCTTAATTGGAGAACAGATCTGCAAACGCAACTTTCGTTCAACCGGAAGGAGTATCGATTCGTTAGGGCTTTCAGGAATGAGTATTGAGACTTTGGTAGAATTCGCTGATTCTGGTATCAAGAATCAAGATTACCTTCCACTCATTGAAGCACCTGATCTCCCGTTAGAAGACATCTAAATCATTACCAGAAGCAACTTCTCCATCATATCTTTCTCGTATTTCGTTTACGAGTTCTTCATCGGTACTAGTCCAACTTAGTTGATGATATAGAACAAGGAGTTTTGGTCTAACCTTGGATGCAATTTCAGCCAATTCGTAAGAAGAGGTATGGACCGAACTGTGATACCGTTTCCATTCGGTAGATCGTAGTTGCATCGCCTTTGCAGAATAGACCTCATGTATGAGAATGTCACAACCTTTTGCCATCTCCACAAGTGTATCACTTGGTGCAGTGTCTCCTGAAACAACAATGATCTTGTCTGGTGTCTTGAATTTGAAACCAAAACATGACAAATTACCGTGGTCAACTGGAAAAGCCTCAACAGAAACAAGGTCATCACTGTAGATAGTCCCTGTAAAGTTACTTTGAATTTCATGAACCCGGACAATGTAGCTGTTTTGGTTAGCAGGTTCCAGACCAGTTGTCCTCTCCCGAATATCCTCTTTGTATGCTTCCAAGATATGATTGGTCATTGCTTCTATACCAGTTGGACCATAAACCTCCAAAGGCGCATTTCTATCAGTGACTGCAGGAGTAAAAATCAAATCAGGATATCCTACCGTATGATCAGAGTGAAGATGAGTTAGAAAAGCTCGTTTAAGATGTGCTGATGTCAATCCTGCTTCTATCGCTCGTCGTACAATTCCAGGTCCGAAATCAACAATATAGACCTCCTCATCTACCATAATCACTACCGCCGGTCCAGATCTATCAGGTTCTGGATTTGGTGTCCCTGTTCCAAGAAGAATGACCTTGGTGCCCATTATGAACTATCCACCTCTAACCTGGACTTGCTGAGAAATCCGTATATGGCTTCTTCTACTTGTGGAGGTCCATCTCCAAAGCTCAATGGTTTTACAAAGGCACAATAAATTCGATAAAGTTGTTCATACAAGCAAATTGAATAATATGGTATGTCATCCAAACCATTTTCGGAAGCCTTATATTATATCGTTTCTATTGTATCAGAGTGACCTGATTTAGGTCCAAGCACTAATTCCCAACAGTATCGCTGGGAGTCTTCTAGTACAATCTATGTTAGTCTAGGTAGGATAAGGCAATACCGAGGAATCAGTTCCAGGTCATATGTACCTCTAGCGAAGTGTAGGAATGACTTTGACTCGGTCATAACCGTGTAAAATCAAAATGAAGGAGCAAAATGAGGATGAAAGTAGTATACAAGAATTATGAACCTGACCAGGGTCTAGATGAAGTACAGGCCAAGATTTTCACTGAGGCTTCAGGTCTTCCAGCGACAGCCGAAGAAATCAAAGCTCGCAATCTAGAGCGTGATCTGAAAATGACCCGTTATGCCCTAACAGAGGATGGTTCACCATTGTCCTATGTGACCTGCAGAGATTCAAGCTCTGAGGATGGACGGACATACATTAGTTTTCCCTGGAACCTTCCTGACTGCCCAAAGGAAGTTCCAAAGAAGATTTTTGCTGAACAGCTGGAGTATTTGAAAAATCGTGAGGAAACAAAGTCAATTGGCTCAACTGTTGTTATGGGTTCCAAAATTGCAGAAAAACAACTGAAATTCCTTTACAAACATGGTTTCAGAGAGGAGGACCAGATTTACTTCTACATCGAAGACCTCAATGCAAAAGAAGTCGCCAAATGGAAACTAAATGAAGAGGAATCATCATACAGTGCAAAAGCAGCTACTGCTGATGATATCAAGGGATTGATGGAACTAATCAAAACTGATTCTTACCTTAAGAATGCGTTTCCAAATGATGACGCAATGAAGGCATACCTTGCAGACAGAGTCCTGAAGGATGGACACGCGGTAATCGTGCTCAAAGATGATAAAATGGTTGCAGCGAGTGCTGCGCTGAAACTAACACCTGCTAATGCATCTCTAACAGGAAACGAAGATCGTTACATCATGAGATTCTCTGCAATGCGGCCTGGATACAAAGGTGCGTGGAAACGATTAGTTGTTGAAATTGCAAAGGAATGTGTTGCATCCAAGTTGGTTGATGTTCCCTTCCGAATTCGAACGACATACACATCGAGAGATCCTGTTGCTGCAGGGATAGCCGAAATCAGACCAGAACTTGAGCTCTTTGAAAAAGTCCTGGTTCTAGAAGATCAGGAGTGAAGCCCTTAGTGTATGAAACTGATGAAATCCATGTACTAGGAATCATAGGCAGCCCTCGTCGCAATGGGAATACTGAGATCCTTGTAGATCAGATATTGTCTGGTGCCACAGATGCAGGAGCTCAGATTGGAAAAGTTGTTTTGGATGAGCTCGAAATATCGCCCTGTAAGGCATGTGATGCATGCCGTGATAGTCGAAAATGTGTTCATATTGATGACATGTCTTCTGTTTTTGAGATGATGGATCGAAGTCAGGTGTGGATTCTTGGTACACCAATCTATTGGTGGGGTCCAACCGCTCAGATGAAGACCTTCATAGACAGATGGTATGGAACAAGGCACGCTCGATTTCAAGGGAAACACATCATTCTTGCCCTGCCACAAGGCGGAAGCAATGAAAGATATGCACAGCCTACAGTTGACATGTTCAGAAGTATAATCGATTACTTGGGTATGAAACATGTGGGTACGGTATTTGCACCTGGTGTATATCAAAGAGGAGTCATACGAGAAAAACATGGGATTCTAGAAACAGCTCATAAAACAGGAATGGATGCCGTTGAATCATTTGAGGAAAACAACTATGATTCAATATTACAAGGCGTGGCATTGAACACATCATCTAAGAGCTCGCTATCAGATACCAAATAGGACCAAGGTAGTCAGAGATTAGACTTGGTGATCTAATCTCTGGCTCTTCTACAATACCGTCTTGGCGTTCGTAGAAACACGTATGCGGAACATGGTATTGATGCATGAGTATGTTCGCTGAACTAGAGAATACTCGATTGCACTATCAGGTTGTAGGAGAAGGAAAACCAATCATCCTTCTTCATGGGTTCTTTGGAATCTCAGATGGAATGATGGAGATATTCGAACCAATATTCAGTGGACTCGAAGGATGGAAGCGCATCTACTTGGATTCGCCCGGAAATGGCAAGTCGGACGCTCCCGATTGGATTAATTCATCTGAGCAGGTTCTTGAAGTAGTTCAGCAGTTTATTGACTTCGCCATCCCCGAGCAAAATTTCCTTCTTGTTGGTTATTCGTATGGTGGGTACCTTAGTATGGGGCTTGTTCATCGACAACCTGAACGCATAGATGGATTAGCCTTACTTTGTCCACTTGTGGAACCAGATGAATCAATACGACACATGCCAAAGTTAGAACTACGAAAAATCGATCCCACGTTCTATGAAAGCTTGGATACTACCGTTCAGGATGGTTTCAAATCTGGAGAAATGGGTGTTGTAGCCCTTAATGAACACTGGATGAAACGAGCTGAGAAGATTTATACTCCTGCATTTAGAGTTGCAAATGCAAATTTCTTGAATAGGATTCACGAAAATGCGTACAAGTCTTCTTTTGACATCTATAATTTGTCGGAACCATTTGAGAATCCATCTCTTGTGGTTACTGGATTACAGGATAATTCAGTTGGCTATCTGGATGCCATGAACCTGCATAGTCAATTCAAGAGAGCCACTTTTGTCGCCCTAGATGCAGCTGGACATGGCCTTCCTCTTGATCAAGATGCCCTCTTTACAGTCCTCGTGAGAGAATGGATCCAGCGCGTAGAACACTTTGATTATGACTCAAAAATAAACAGGCCTTCTACGAAAGACTAATCCAGATGATAGTATTTACAAACTTTGAAATAAATATGGGTCAATACTATGCGGAATCTCTGTCTGCAGAACGGTTGAAGAGATGCTACGAAATTGCACCACCCAGAACAAAGCAGTATCTTGAAGCGGAAGCGGAGTTCGTATTGAGTAATCTCTCCTCAAAATATAGAGTTCTTGAACTTGGCTGTGGCTACGGTCGATTCCTGAAACAGCTATTGCCAGCTAGTGAATCGGTTGTCGGTATTGACATCTCTCTTGAAAATCTCCTATTAGCGCAAAAAACACTAGGGAGCTTTCACAACTTAGGTCTGGGACAAATGAATGCGGATACACTCGGTTTTTCCGATAGGTGTTTTGATGCTGTATTGTGTATTCAGAATGGCATTTCTGCATTCAAAACCAATCCAATGCAACTCCTACAAGAAAGCATTCGTGTGACCCGTTCTGGTGGTATCTGTATATTTACCAGTTATTCTGAGAAGTTTTGGAAATCGCGATTAGACTGGTTCAAACTACAATCTGAAGAGGGTCTCTTGGGAGAAATTGACTGGGACGCAACACAGAACGGTACTATTGTATGTAAAGATGGATTTAGGGCTACAACCTATAGCGTTCAAGACTTTCAGGAACTTGCAGATAGTATTGGAGTAGAGTACACTCTCGCTGAAATAGACGATTCCAGCGTATGCTGCACAATCAACGTATGAAGATTCAGTGCTTTCCAACCACTTCCGAAAACAGTGATTCCGTAATATTCCCTCCACTAACGACCAAGATCACTCTTTTACCTTCGAAAAGTTCGCTCTGTTCCAAAATGAGAGCTGAGCTTGTAGCACCCGCCCCTTCAACCACCTGGTTTTCTTCAGTCCATAATAGACGCATTGCATTTGCCACAGACTCCTCTTGGACCAGAAGAATATCATCAACATAATTTTTGACCACATCAAAGGTCATTGCATCATCTTCGATTCCGCCTAAGAATGCCTCGGCAAGGGTTTTGAATTCCTCCACTTTTACTAGTTTTCCAGCTCGCAGTGATTCGCGCAATGTTGCAGCACCAGGAGTCAGAACACCAAGAACCTCCCGGTCTGGATGCAGGCTCTTAATCCCCACAGATATCCCTGAAATCAAGCCTCCACCACCGACTGGAACAATGACCGAATCAAAACCCTTCAGTTCTTCATCAATCTCTAAGGCAATGGTCCCTTGACCTGCCATGATACTGTAATCATTGTACGGACTGATATACGTCAGCCCTCGTTCTAGACCGAATTTCCGCGCCTTCAGCTCAACCTCATTGAACTCTCCTCCTCGCACAATATCAACATCATATTTTTTGAGATTCTCAAGTTTTAGCGGCGAAACATCTCTCGGAACGAATATGGTTGCTCTAATTCCCAAAGTCTGTGCTGCCAGTGCAACACCTTGGGCATGATTTCCTGAAGATGCTGTCACTACTCCCGCCTTTGACTCGACCTCGGAGAGTTCTGTCATTTTATTAATGGCCCCTCGAAACTTGAAGGTGTTCGTATGTTGGTGATTTTCGAGCTTCAAGTAAACTTCTCCTCTACATCTCTCACTAAGTGCCTTCGAGAGTATGAGTGGTGTTTTCTTCACATATTTGCTAATTCTATCGTGAGCCTCTTGGATTCTTTGAAGTGTCAAGCCATTCATTTTTCTGTCCTCACCATACTAGATGTCCAGAAGATTTACAGATTGGCCGATTTTGCGTTTCTTTGCTTGTTGATAGACAATGTGAGCGGCTGCTATATCCTGTGCTGCAATACCAGTT
>CAYMLT010000028.1:0-11694 GCA_964391265.1 uncultured archaeon | reverse complement strand
GGTCACTTCTTCATTAGTTTCACGACCTGGCTTTTCGCCTAGGAGGATTTCGCCTATCTCGGCGTGGATATCTCTCTCTGATATTAGACCCTGCGAGATTGCATGTTGTATCTCTCCTATTTTTACACATTGCTTAATACTGTCTACAACGACCTTGTCTGCACGTTTGACTATGAGCGAATCGAGTTCCTGCTTTCCTGGACCATCTGCTCCAATTGCATTAAGATGGACCCCCTCGTCAATCCAATCTACTTTGACTATTGGCTGTCTTGATGGTGTAACGGTAACCACAATATCCGCGCCACGTATGACCTTTTCGGGTTCGGAATATGCATGTACTCCTATCCCGAGATGCTTAGACATTTCATCGGCATACTTGCCTGCTGACTCCTCGTGTCTATCCCAGACTCTAATCTCCTCGAGATAGAAAACTTCTTGAAGTGCCAATACTTGCATTCGAGCTTGCGTTCCTGCACCAATCACTCCAATAGTATTGGATTCCTTTCTTGCAAGTACACTTGCAGCAACCGCACCTGCGGCTCCTGTTCGATATGATGTGATATATGTACCATCCATAATAGCAAGAGGAAGGCTCGTCCTTAGATCCATCAGAATTATGACTGCCACTCCAGGAGGCAAACCTAGTTTGTCATTTTGATAGTAGCCTGATGCTATCTTCGTCCCTATGAGATTGTAGTCCTCGATATAACCAGATTTTATGTCCACTTCTCCATCATACTGCTTAACATCCAAATGGACAACTGGAGCTATTTGAACCCGTTGTGATGAATAGGCGATATATGCCTCCTTCACTGCAGTAATGGTTTCTTGCATGGAGAGGCATGATTCTACCTCATTCCGTGAAAGAATTAGCACTTCAGACATGGGTGAGAACAATACACCACGCTCTATTCTTTCTTCTGGGAGAATGTGCTACTCTTCCACATACTCGATTTCTATTGCCTCAGACACAAGGTCACAGTCAACTTCTGTGTTTACACATCCCGCTTTGGAAAGCAGTACCGCTTGAGTTGGAATGCCATAACTATTGATTTTGTCTGTTGCTAACTTTGCATCATCAAAGCATGCGATTCCTAATACTGCCTTAGGTCGAGCGTTCTTGACAATTCGAATTGCATGTGATCCGCCCCCTACCATGTACCATTTGATACCCTTTGCTTCAGCCTCTGCAGTTATGTCAGCAATCACACAGGCACCACACTTCTGGCAGTGATATCCTTCCTCATCTATTGGAGCTATACATGCTTCCGCATCACGCAAGCAATGCGGAATAAGGAGAATTCTATCCTTCATTGGCACATGCTCATAGGTAGAGCGATTCAAAACATTGGTAGCTTCAATCAGTGTAAAATTAACGAGTTCTTCATCAACTAGCTTAGCTGATGTTATTACGCTCTCTGCGAGAACTTCTGCGGATGAGGTTGCTCCAGATGCAGCCGCAAGTTCTAGGTGTTCTATGATTTTGCTGCGAATATCACCTTCTGGCATCTCGACAGCATCAGATGTCTTTGTTTGTTCTAGCAAGGTCGTCACCAATGTTTCAAGCCATATTGCAGACTATGTTTTTATCAGAAATCTCCAAATAAATGGTTATCTCTCTGACCCTTCGTTTCACATTGAAACTGAAATTAGCACTATTACATCTTCGCATGCAGGAACGCCTGAAAGAAAAATGGGAGATTGCGATGCTATTGAAACTCTGATACAGGCGAGACCTATATCACACAACTAAAGTGCGTTTATGTTTCCAAAATCTTGTCCAATGACCCACAACAAGTATGAACTAGCTTCACTGGTGGAGGATCTGCTAAATAGAAAACTTGAGGCAGAGCGAAGAAGACTCTGGGCAGACCGTCTCTCAAGAGGTGGTCGAATCCGTGATGTAGGAAAGAACGAAGTCGGCATCGATCCACATGCCTTCAAGGTAGTTTCGAGAAGCACCTCCGAAAATGGTGATGTGGTTATAGAATGGGAGGCCACAGGTTTCATTAAATCCAGCCTTCCACTCATAGGTTCCGCGACTGTACAGCGGTCTGGAACTTTGGTTATTAGAAGCGATGGAGAACCTGAGCTTCTTTGATTGCGTGGCTGAGGGGTATGTTATGAAAAAAGTGAACAATCTGTATCTTTGTGAAGAGTGTGGCCTTCTCTATGAGGACTTCTATTGGGCGGATAAATGTGAGAAATGGTGTAAAGAGCATAATTCCTGTAATGTTGAGATAACGCGTCATGCTATTCCCAAAACTGATTTTCTTCTTGAATGATACTCCAACCAAATACTGCTGTAAGTATTACTTTGGGTTATCCTTTTCTTGAAGGTTGTACTCACTCCATTGGGTGTTATATTGTTCTTCGAAATTCATCCTATTGGTACATTACGAACGCCTTTTGATTCAAGTAAGGGTGTCCCTATTCAATCCAGTCATTCGGACGCGTTTGGTGAGATTCTTCTCCATGAAGACCTTACACCTGCTCTTGAATCGTTGGATGGTTTTTCACACATCATACTGCTGTACTGGTTCCATAAAACAAAGCCAGCTGAAATGAAAGTCCGCCCATACCTGGACGATCGGGAACATGGCCTCTTTTCTACTCGCACACCGATGAGACCGAATCCTATTGGGCTATCAATTGTTGAGATTATTCGAATTGAAAAGAATCGGATCTCATTCAAGGGGGCAGATATGCTAGATGGTTCACCTTTGATTGACATCAAACCATTTGTACCTATCTTTGATAATCGACTGAATGCAAGTTCCGGTTGGCTTGAGAAGTCATTGAAGGACGAAGACCGAAGGTTCGTTTCAGATGAACGTTTCCAAAAGTAGCATGACTTGTGTGAATGCGTTCTAAACTGCCAGAATTACCAGTAGCACTCCAATGAAGATGAGTATCGTTCCTACTCCAATTGGGCGAGTCACTCTTTCTTTGAGATAAATCACAGAGAGGGGTGTGCCAAATAATGGTGATGATGCCATAATGATTGAAGTAACTGTTGCTCCTATGTAGTCGACAGAGAATGTCATAAGCAGAATCGGGATAGTGAAGCCGATTATGCCAGTTCCAATTACGACACCAAGTAGTTTCTTGTCCGAAAAAGCATTGCCCCGTTTCATCGAGTAAGGACATATTGGTAGAAGAATTGCCGATCCTACCATTATTCTGACGAAATTTGCGCCTAGTGGGTCGATATCCACAAGACCCACTTGAAGGGTAATATCACTGGTCGCCCAAGCTATAATTGTTATCATGACAAGAAGAAACCCGAATACTGGAGCTTTGGGAACACTGACAGATTTCTCGATAACATCATCGTCATATACCTTGGCGAGTAGACCAACTCCTATGACTACCATTATGGCACCAAAGATTCTGGACATGATCACAGCCTCTTCAAGGAAAATTGCAGCCAGTGTATATACCAGAAGTGGATAGCTCATTGCAATCGGATACGCTTTTGATACACCTATTGTTAATTGGCTTAGAAAATAGCATCCGTCGCCAATGACCATTCCTGTGAGTACGGAAACGAATAACACAAACACACTCCATGAGGAGATCTCAATATCACCCTGCAATAATTGAGGAAGAATGAGAATTACGGCAAGCGGAACACTTACCCACACTCTGGTTGCAATAATCTCAAGAACACTAATTCTTTGATCTAGCTTCTTGTAAATTATATTTGTAATTGCAAACAAAAAAGCCGCAGCAACACCTGCTACAACGCCAATGAGGTATCCTGTTGAGCCTAACTGCATTTGGCTTTCCTCCCCTGTAATGTGAAAATGTCCAATCTCTATAGAGAATCTATATCCTTGATAACTCTCTTTGTGTCTTAGAACGACAGTGTAACGGCAAGATTATTCACTTAGATTGTACCATCTTCAAACCAAGAGAGGATTGTGGTTATGGATCAGGCTGCACTACGAAAGAAGGCAAAGATGCACCTTCTCGCTGATATCACCTTACAGCATCCTCGTGTATTCCATATCGAGTGTGAACAGTTTCCAGAATCTACATATCTAATCGAGTCAGCAGATGCTCTGCACATACTCTTGCAACCCTGGCTTGTAGGTTCGCAGCTTGCTAACTCAGCACGTTTGAGTACAGTAGATTTCCTTCGCGTTGCATACCACCTTGTACCTGAAATTAGGAATACTCCATTTGCCAATATTACCGAAGTAGTCCCGCTTGCTGGGGCTCTATACTACAGCACTGCTGAATCTTTTGAGATTGTATTTGGAGAAACAATCAATCGCTGCTTCATTGGCGCCAAGAGACATCCCTCCCCAATTGGTTGGGTCACTGAACTCTCGTACAAGAATTTTGAAGCTTTTCCAGCCAAACCAGTAGTTATCGTGGGGGATACGATTGCCACTGGTGGTACTATTGAGGGAATCCTAGAGGCGGTAGTAGAACAGGCATCAGATATTCAGGCCATTGTGATATATTCGATAGCAGGAGGCATTCCCGGAGCTGTACGAATGAAGAAATTCGTAGACAAGGAGGAGATACCACTCTACATGTTTTTCTCCAATGCAATATTTGGCGTAGAATCTAATGGAACGGATATGCCTTGGTTGCATCCTGGTACGATTGTTTCTCCATCTATCAAAGAGAAGGCTGAATCTGTTTATGGTCCTGACTTGGGTAGACGATGGTGTTCAATATGGGATTGGGGGGACCGTGCAAAGCATCCGCTTAAGCATCTAGGCGAACTACTAGATAGATGCGAATCCGAGATCTCACATAATCCTAGTGCCTCCACCGCACGTATCCTAAATGCTATTATTGATGAAGCGACCAAAGCAGTTGAAAGCTGGAAGAGTTTTCCAAGGCTCTAGTAGATTGCTCAGTTATTAAAGGAGTATGCCATCATGAAACTGAATGCCGAAACCCTAGAACGCCATTCAAGGATGCTGGCGCTTCGTGACTTTGATGAGAAAGACCTAGAATCTATCATGAATACGACAATCACCGTTGTAGGAGCTGGAGGTCTCGGAAGTCCTGCCTTGCGGTTACTCACTTCGATTGGTTTCGGAACAATTCGAATAATTGACCACGATGTTGTTGATTTATCGAATCTTCAAAGACAGAACATCTACAACACAGAAGATGTAGGAAAATCAAAGGTGGATGCTGCTGTTTTCAATCTTTCAAAGCAAAATCCTGATGTCATCTTTGAACCTGTTGCAGCAACAATACGACCTGATAATGCATTCGAACTTCTGCATAAATCAGATATTGTACTCGATGGTCTAGACTCCATGAATGCTCGACGCGCAGTGAATACGGCATGCCTGTATCATGGAATTCCGTACATCTATGCAGGTGCATTAGAGTACTATGCGAATATTTCCACATTTATCCCTGGCAAAACAGGATGTCTTAACTGCCTTATCGGGGATATGCAAGACAATCCTGAAAATACATGTATGAATGTCGGTGTTTCTGCATCGCTTCTTGCATTAGTTGCATCAATTGAAGTACGAGAAGCGATTCTTATTGCAACAGGGAAGGACCCAATGCTTGCAGGACGACTTATGCATGTCGATATTAATACACTCAGCTTCGATTCTTTTGAAATTCGAAGAATGGAGTCCTGCCCTGTTTGTGGGATAAAGCCGTCTATACCCAAGAAACAAGTCGAGATCAGTATCACGCAGCTATGTTCCGAGAGCTTTAGTGTATCTCCACCTGAACAACTTAGTCTGAATCTGGAGGAAATTGAGACCCGATGTAAGACTAAATATCATGTGACAAAGAAATTGCGTTCATTGGTTCTGGTATCAGGTGATATCAAAGTCACGCTAATGACCAAAGGAAATGCCGTAGTAAAAGGACTGAAAAATCCTGATGAAGCGCTAACATGCTACAGGGAAATTGTCAACATCTAACTCTATGACAATATCCTCTTTACAATAATCTACGCGGAATCGCAGGGAACAATACATTTTCCGCCTTTTCTTTTAGATTAGCGAGTCAGCTAAATCGTTTTCCGCATCAAGTAAATTAGAGAGGAGCCTCTTCAAATACCCATCAAGGTGGTCTATCTCTTTTTGAGCGAATTCTTTGTAGAAAAGGTCCGACATCTCCTTTGACACCATTTCATATTTCAGTTGCATATTCTTGGCATCTTCAGTCAATTTGATTAAAGTCACTCTGCGGTCTGTTGGATGATGATGTCTTTCTACGAAACCTGCCTCAACAAGCCGATCCAGCAAAACCGTCAGAGTTGATTTTCCTAGAGCTGTTCTTTTTGCAAGTTTCCTTATCGGAATCTCATCTTCCTGCCAAAGGGCGAAGATGATTCTGCCTTGCCCTGGTCCAATCTCAATATGATGCTCCTTCAGCTTCTTTGAGAATATTCTTGCACCTAGATGATGGATTTTGGAAATCAAAAAGCCTCCCTGATTGACTTCGTTCATTCTTCTCCTCCAAAATCAAAACTGTATGTATGGCTCTGATTCCATCCTCTGCCAATTGTTGGATAAAGCCGTAGAACCGTATGGTCCGGGTCGTCGTATCCCCCTGGATAGTATCTTTCCCATCCATCATGCCAGAGAATCTTCTTAATCTTTACATCTTCAACTATCTCAATTGATCCACCAAGCATTAATCCTCTCGATTCTTCTGGTATGCTGTAATAGACCGAAACTTTAGGATTTCTTTTAATGTCTGAAATCTTTGTGGAGGATGTATTGGTTGTAAACAATGTCATAAAATCCTCTTTATGAACATCGAATATTGAAATTAGCTTTGGCCAAGTTTCCTTGTTTCTGAGATTGAACATCCCTCTTGTCTGCGGATATCCTTTCTCATCTATTGTTGTGAGAAAGGCTGCTTTCGTATTTTCTACCAGATATAGCGCCATTTCCTTATCTTCCATAGTGTGCTACTCCCAGTAATTAGTTCTATATCGGATAATACGTATACGAACTATTTTAATCATTTGCTTTACGCAAAATATCATCGTTACTTCTACATGTAGAGGGATAACGCCTCTCTTGGCATGGTTTTCATCATTCGAAAAGTCATCTTTTTCTTGACCTCTTTTTGGGAGAGTAACCCTCCAATAGAAGCTGCTATCAGGTATTGTGCATAAGGATCGTCTCTGAAGAATCGACATAGTATTTCGGTGTTCTTTGCATTCTTGAAGAACAAGTTGGCCAATGATTGTGAAACCTTGAGCTCACTTTGAATTATTTTCTTACATTGTGTTTCATAGTTCTTGAGAGTTTGAGGATTATTTCCTCGAACTGCATCTTTGATTGCATTTGCGGCAAGAATCCCTGATTGTATGGCTTCCGGAATACCTTCCCCTGTGAAAGCATCAACTAGTCCTGCGGCATCTCCTATGAGAAGACTTCTTCCTTTGACAATTGTTTCAGCAGGTCGAAGAGGAAACCGTGATGAGGTATCGGACAGGATTTTAGGGTCTATGTCGTGAGCCTTAGTAAATCTTTCAAACCAAGCATTATAGCCTGTTCGAATATTGCTAACTTTATCCTGTCTACAGCACGCACCAATACTCAGCGCTGACTTTTTCGGAAAACACCATGTGTATCCATGTTGAAAATCGCCAAAATGCAGCAATATCATATCAGCATCATAGCCACCTGGCTCTCCACAAATCTCTCTGATTTTTTCACTTCCTACCTCTACTTCTATCTCAATTGCAACACTGGCTGTATCTTTGCTCCACCCCTTATAGAACTCAAGTTGTTTGGCAACGATGCTGTTGATTCCATCTGCACCAATGAGATAACTAGACGTGTATGACTTTCCATCAATACATGTAGCTATGATGGTTTTCGTGCTCTCTTGCACATCGATGACGTTGGCGTCCTCTTTAATAACAGCACCAGCCTCAGCTGCCTTCTTCAATAACAGGTGATCAAAGTCTTCACGCATTACCGTCCAACCTGGCTGGGAACGATCTTCTGGTATGCAGTCAACGCGGTATCCTTCTGGCGCGAAGAGTGCTACTCCACTTATTTTTCGATGAATTACGCTACTGATATCGAAATCAAGAAGCTCTACTACTAGGCCCTTGAGTCCTCCTGCACAAGGTTTGCATCTTGGAAAAGTGGCCTTGTCAAGCACGAGAACGCTTTGCCCGTTCTGCGCTGATCTCCTAGCAGCTGTTGCTCCTGCTGGACCACCACCGACCACTATTACATCATAATCTGCCATCATGAATCAACTAAGTACAGAAGTACAAAGTACCCCATAAATTGTTGCTCTACTCAATTCCATGGTCGTTCATTCTTCTTGCCTGTATTACTTGGACCAGTATTGCACTTACTGCTATCAGTGCAAGTCCAATCCAATCTAGAAACGTTGGCATTTCTCCAAGGAAGAAAATGGATAGAATCACAATTTGCGGTAACATCGTTCCGTTAATGAGTGTAATATCTACAGCTCTCAATGTCTGCATAGCACGGTTCCACAGGGTAAATGCAAATGCAGTGTTAACAACACTTAGCCAGATTATATAGAACCAAGAAAGTAGGCTAATCGATTGAACACTTTCTAAAAGCAGCCCTGCTGCCACTAATGCTAGAGATCCAAAGAGCATACTCACAGCTGTTATCACCAATGGAGTGAATTCTCTTTTCTTATTGATTGCCCTTCCAATTATTGATGAGAATGCGTTTGATACGACTCCAATTAGAACCACGACCACGCCAACCAGCTGCAACACTCCTAATTCCAGAGGATAGAAAAAAATCAAAACTCCTGCGATACCAATGAAAATCCACCCAATTTGTCCATATGTTGGCACCTCTCGCAGCAGGATGACACCCAAAACCAAGACAATCAGAGGAGTCATGTTGAGAAGCAGCGACACTGAGATTGCGGGTAAGAGATTTAGACCGATAAACTGAGCTCCTTGGGTCACTGCAACAAAGACCAAACCATACCCAGCAAGGGTGAGTATCTGTCGACTATTTGCCTTCACAATCTCATGGCGAAAATCATGTCTTCCTATTACTACGAACATCAACAATGCTGCAGCAATTGAGTACCTGAGTCCTGCAAAGGTAAGTGGTGGAATTTCTTCCAGTCCGAATTTAATTACCACCCATGAAGATGCCCATAATACTGTCACAATCAATGCCATTCCTGCGGCGCGATAGTGATCTTGCGAAGTCTTCTCCTGTGATGTCAAAGTTGAGGGTGGTGGTTTTGTATTCAAAGCATGATTCTCCTGATGAAATAGAAGGATTCATTTATCAATTAGGTTGACCCCGTCGTATGACGGGTGCATAAAATGGTCGTACAGTGTGTCATTGAGGTAAGTTCAGAGCACTACTATTCCTGCGAATTAACTCGTAAAATCCCAGTACGTGTAAGTATCGTAGCCATTAATGGAAATACAGGATTTGGAATTGTGGAACTCTTAGAACACGGAGAAGAAGCCCTGAAGACGTATGTTGAACAGCTTCGTGCATCATCAAGTGTTGTCAGTGTTGATGTAACCTACGAATCTCCCAAGGCATATTGGACTCGAGTCGTGCATAAAATGAATGGGCCATCCATACATGATACTATCCTAAAGGAAGGATGTATGTCATTTCTTCCTATTATTGTAGAGCGAGGCTATCAAATCCATACTGTACTTGCCCCCTCACGCGATATGTTGAGCAATCTGCTTCACAGTCTTCGTAAACGATTTTCCAGAGTAAAGATTCGACGAATTCATTCGACTCCTACAGTGCTATCTAAAGAAATTCTGACCGTAAAGCAGAAAGAAGCATTCTCCATAGCTTTCGAAACTGGCTACTATTCAATACCTCGCGAATGCAAAATAGAGGACATTGCTTCAAAACTCAAAATCAAAAGAGTGGCCATGCAAGAACGATTGCGTCGTGCAGAGCTAAAAATTTTCGCCGCATATATTGATGGCGGATCATAGACTACTCTATAGCCGCCAACCTCAATGATACTAGTTGTTTTTCTCATCGCTACGTTTGTCTCTTAGCTTGTCAAGGAATTCCGCAGTAATTACAGTAATCCCTTCCTTTTCAGCAGCTTCGACTACACTTGCAAACACTCGCTTCAAGAAAATCCGTGGAACATTCACAAGCCTTGCACATGCTTCCTCCGTCCAAGTGTATCTGGGGTCGTATCGTTGAGCCCCATACATTACCGAATTTACGTCAACATTTTTGCAAGCGGGCATGCGGACTTCATATGGTTTGCTGCCTTTTGTGAACCAAAATCCTACATTATCTCGAAAGCCATAGTCTATTGGTAGTGGCGGGAATGCCTTTGCACTCACTCCATTAAGCATTGCATCTTTGTATTGTTTCTTCAACAGGATGCTATTGATTCTGAGAACAAAGCAGTCTCCATTCTCCATGAATCTAGGTTCAATGGTATCATCCCAAGTGCATTCATACACTTGAATTGCTTCTGAAACAATTTCTGAGTATGATCCTTCTGGATTTCCATTATTTCGTTGTGAGGACTCCAAATTGAAAATGCTAGTTTTCATCTTCTCTTCTGTTGTTTCGCCAAGAAACCCTAGCATTACACAGTTTTCCATGTACTTCTTATCATCTGGTATGAAATTGATAGCACACACCTTAAACCTGCGTATATTCTCGGCCGTATTACTATCGCCTCTGGCCACTAGCATCATTGCGCGTTCATTTTCTCCTGCAATGATATACGGAAAAACGAGTGAATATGGGCCTAGGTTGGTTTGTCCTGTTTCAGATAGCGTACTTATGAGAACCACTGGCATAGGGTAAAATGAGCTCGTTTGATAGAAGTTATCAAGAATCGCTATTGGTTCAAAGTGGTTTGACATGATTCTGTGATTTCAAACTGACTAATAATTAATGCGCTGATATATAATCATATTTTATATTCAAATTACTTTCTAATTGATAGAATAAGTGATTGGATTTCACCCTAATTGCAGTTATTAGAACGCAAGCCATCCACCATCGACTGCAAGTGTCTGTCCTGTAATGTATTTTGCATCATCACTAGCAAGGAAGCAAACCGCCCCTCGAATCCACTCATTCTCTGCAAACATCGGCAATGCTGTTCGAGGTGCAATTACATTTGATCTAATATCGTCACTCTTGAATGCCTCTGCTGATTGATCTGTAGGGAAGAATCCTGGGGCAATAGCATTAACTCGAATATTATGCTCTCCAAGTTCGACCGCAAGAGCTTTCGTCATACTAATTATTCCTCCTTTGGATGTGTAGTATGCTACCTCCGGAAATCTTGTCCCTCCAAAACCAAAGACCGACGAGATATTGATTATTGTGCCTGATTTATTTGGAATCATCACCTTTGCAACTTCTCGCGAGGCAATGAACGCTGACGTTAGATTTGTATCCATTACTTTATGCCAGTCTTTGAGAGTCTGCTCAATGAGAGGTTTGACAATGTACATTCCTGCATTATTCACCAGAATGTCAACGTTTCCTAGCCGATCCACTGTGGTTTCGACTAGACTGATAATATCGTTCTCGTTCCTCACATCTGTCTTTACTGACACTGCAGTGATGCCGTAAGATGTTTCAATCTCTCTTGCAACCTTATCAAGCAACTCTACTCTGCGTGCGGCTAATACAACATTGGCACCAGATTCCGCAAGACCATGTACAAACTGTTCGCCTAATCCTGCAGAAGCTCCTGTAA
>CAYMLT010000027.1:2977-19610 GCA_964391265.1 uncultured archaeon | reverse complement strand
GACAGCAAATAGAACCTATTTTGTTTCTGCAATCATACAATTAGAATTGGAAATCCTACCAATAGACACAACCCTCACAAGTCTAAATGGTACTGCGGATTTAATCTCTTATGGCGAAGATTACCTTGTATCATTACAATATACCAATAGCAGCGGTCTGGGAATTTCGGATGCCAATATGACCATCACTGAAGTAACTCCAAGCTTAGGAATCATTTGCTCTTCGTATTCTGAAGGCGAAAATGGAATTTACTCGATGCTTCTTACTCCATCAATAACCACTACATTCTCGATAGTTTTCAGAATGAATATCACCAACCACGTTACTCAATATTTCTCGTTCTCACTTGTGGTTACTCCAATTCAGACTGTGCTAATTACTGAAGAAAGTGGTGCAACCATCTCTTTGGACCAAGAGTACATAGTTCAACTGGAATACAAAGACGAGTTAGATAATCCCGTACTTGGAGCGACAATTTCAATCCCTGGGATTCCAAATGAGCTTTCGTACACGTTCATTGAGGTCGGGGGAGGTTTCTATAATGTCACACTGACCCCATCGGTTGTTACATCAACAACTTTCCAGATCTCATTTAGAGCTAGTCTTGTCAACTATCAGAGTTCGACTACTGTTTTCTCATTGTTGGTCCAAATAATTCCTACTGAACTTGTGGTACTGGATGGCAAAACAGAAGAAACGGTTCTCTTCGGAGAGGATTATCAGCTCGTCGTAGCCTATATCAGAACTGACAGCAATGAGAATATCAGCCTTGCAGATTTCCAAGTTCGTACAACACCAGGGGAGGGAGTGTCATCATCAATTGTGCAAACAGGAGAGGCCTACTTTGTAACTTTCTCTGTGGATAAAGTTGGAGTATGGGAGATTACAATTACTGCAAATAAAACAAATCACATCACTAGTAGATTAACTCTAGAACTCAAAGTTAATCCAATCGACACAAGTCTGAATGATAACACACTCTTGGAAGCACTTGTGTTTGGAATAACTTACAACCTCACGTACTCATATGCAATGAGTAGTGGAGGCAATGTCGAGAATGCATCAATAACAATATCGGGATCTGCAGCCGCATGGGCGGTTGTAACGGAAGATGAAGCGGGGGGATATGCGCTATCGCTTTCGCCTAGAGATGTTGGGTCATTCGATGTTTCATTGGCTTTTAGTAAGGATGGCTTCCTCTCTCGAGCAACCATTTTAGAATTCGATGTAATAGAGGCGTCAGTTTCAGTTGTCGATATACAGGGGCTCTCTGGTCTCGAAGGATCTCCAAATACTCTGAGTCTACGATTGGTAAATACTGAAACAAGAGAACCGATATCAGGCGCTTCAGTAACATTTCAAATCATCCAAAACCTTGTCCCCGGAAGTACAGATATTCTAGTGGGGTCTGATGCAGTAGAAGGGCTATACAGCACATCGTTTATCATGCCAGCTGCTGATGCAGAAGTAAAGATTAGAGTGTATATAGATCTTGCAAATTACCGGCTTGATGGTGCTTTGGAGTATTTAGAAGTGGTTGCAACTCCAACAATTAGTGAGTTCACTGCACTTACACGAACTGTCACCCAATACAGTCCACTAATACTCTTGGCAGTTGTTCTTGTTTCAGGGTACGCCGCACGAAAATCTTACAGACGTAGGAAGAGAAAGGAGAATCTTCAAGCACTCGCAATAAAGAGGCGCTTCGATGACGTAAGAAACATGCTTGGTGTTGTGGTGCTTCACAAAGATAGTGGCATCCCAGTCTATTCTCGCATGTTAAAGGGTGGATTCGATGATTCACTGATTTCAGCGTTCATTACCGCAATTTCTCAATTCCGACAGGAATTTGATGTTTCTCAGAAGGAATGGGTAATTACGCCAATATCCGATATTATCATGGCTGTGCGAACTCAAAATCTCGTCTGTGCGTTCATTACAAGTGGAAATCCAACAAAGACGCAAGAAGAGCGAATGATCAGATTTGCAAAGGCAGTTGGGCTTATGTTTGACAGCGATTACGAAGAAGCCCCAGTTCTTTCAATTGATGACGCTGCTGAAGCCCGTTTTGATGACCTTTTTGATGAGATGCTCGATATGAACCTGCATCGAAAACACATGATTGTAGATTCTAAGAAACTGCCACATGGGCCAAAGTGTCTAAATCGCACCATCGCGGATCTTGAAGCAACCAAGGGATTTGGGCTTGAAGAGATGGCAGAGAAAATAGCCGCATGTGGATTGGAAGAAGCCAGAGTCTACAAAATAATTATGGATGCAATCGAACGAAAAGACCTCATTCAGATTGAAGAGGACGACTCCGATGAAGATGATTCTACTTCTTCAGGGATGGACGAAGACATCGAAAGCACACCAGAACCAATCACTGCTGAATCCAAAGATAGTGAGGGATCTGACAGTGCCGATATGCCATCTGAAGACGAAATTGATGAGAAGGACCGCTTTATCGAAGATGTTGAGGCATTGTTGTCAACCAAGAAAGACGATGATGATTCAGATAATGGCAATCCTGAGAGATTAGATGTATCTTAAGGGAATACATTCTTAGGCGGCCCAGAGAATTCTATCGAACTGGAGATATCATCGTGAACACCCCTTTAGAATGGAACTCGGAAGATTGGCTGGATAGCGTAAAGAATCTAATCGAGTGGGTAAACAAAACTCCTACCAATTCTCAGGTCATGCTTCTCGTAAGACACTCACATCGAGTAACAATCAAGAATCATACTGCACAACTGAGTACTGAACTTACTCCATTAGGACGTCGTATGTCTGCAGAAATGGGACGAAGGCTTCCGAACGACAGAAGGACCCTCCTATTCTTTAGTTTTGTAACAAGATGCTATCAAACTGCACAGGAACTTGGAATTGGATTAACTGAAAAAGGGGGAGTAATCGATGATATGGATGCATTGGCGGTTCTCGCCACCCCAGAGGTCAGAAGCGATGAATTTTGGGATGGTCTTCAACCGGATGGAAAGAACATCACTGAATTCGTGAATAATTGGGCAGATGGTGTCTTCGAAGGGCTTGTTGAGCCATTTGAGGATTACAAACAGAGATTTGTTCAGGATACTATTGAGAGAATCTCTACTGCACCAAAAGGATCCATGCATATCCATATCACTCATGATCTAGCGTTGATGGCTGCAAAAAGAATACTGATGCCAAGAACTATTGGATATGATGACAGAGAACCATTTCTTGGCGGCATCGGCATAATGATAGGAGATCAAGAGTATACCCTCTATTCATCTGGAGAAACCTTTCACATCTCAAAGATAGAACAGGTGTAAAGGTACTACCGAAAAATCGTAGTGCACATGCGTGTTCCGTTTGGTTATTAATACTGCAAGCAGTCTACCGGATTTAATTTAGGTGTCTACTATGGGCTGTCACATCAACCTTGCTAATGCACACACGAGACCAAAATCGATGGCAATACGTATTGCATCAATCCTTAGCCTCGGAAAAGGAATTGTGTTTGCTATCCTTTCGTTCGTATTTCCAGAAGGAATGGTATTGCTTCTTGGGGTCGGCATTATAGAAATTATCATTGCAAGATGGATATGGAGTCTAAGAATTGAGGCATGGGGAGTTGCTGTCGGATTTAGTATCTTTCACATACTCTTCCCGCTAGCTTTGCCGGTTTCAGCTGTTGGATTTTGGATAATAGTTGGGCTTTCCATGTCGGAAATTACATTTCTGGCGCAATCTAGATTGAAAGGATACTATGGTTTTGTTATGTTAGCGAAGATGGACCCTCCGGATTCGTTTCAGATAGTAGGGATTCAACGCAGAATGTTTAATCTTGTAACAATTGCTCAGCTCATGAAGACACTCAGTATGTTTCTTGGAGTATATGCGGTGTATTCCTATGAAGCCACGATAGAACCATTATCATGGTATGGTGTACCGCAGGTTCCTCTTGTCTTGTTACTAGCTAGTATGGATCTTATTGCGACGGTTGGATTCCACTACTCAAGAGATTGGGCGTTTCAGTTGGTTTTGGTTCTTGCAGGACTGGGATTTGCAGAAACAATGCTTGCATGGTCGGTCCCTGTAATGCTGTTGGCAATATGGATTATTACTCTTCTTGCACCATGTTGGGCAAAGTGGGGATTCTATCAAGGATTGCATCGTCGCTTTCATGCAGGTTCTCAAAACAAAATAATGAATGATGCATCGAAACCTATTGAAACAGAAATTGCCACACCCAAGGGGTAATTAATGAAATTGTATGCTTGACTTTGTTGAACAAAATGAGCGTTGTTGATGAACTTAGAACTTGGATATGGGTTGTTCCATACTGGATTGTTGCATACTCCATTGCTATAGCTACTTCAATTGGAATAAGCACTATTGCTACTACTAGCGCCTTCTGGATAGCTTATTTGGTTGTGGTCCCTCTGCTCACGATACCTATTATCTATCGAAATCTTGTTGGAGGATTTTGCAGTGTAAGATTCCGGATTTGTGCACTTGTCAAAGGTACAGCAGTGGGAATGATGTTTTTCGTGGTGTCCATGCTCGTAGATCCATTTGTGTGGAGCATTCTACAACCTTCTCTTGGTTGGAACGCTCTAGCGCTGGGTGGTTTTACGACTGCGATTTACCAGATTTGGTTTTACTCTGGTTTCATTGGAGGTTTTGCAGCTAGAATTGTGGAAGTTAGAACATTTAATCAATCAAGCCAGAACATAACAATAGCAGGATTCGAAGAGGTACAGTAAGATTTCTCACGCCAACCTCTTCCTTACGCCTAGCAACAGATTCTTAGACCACATTTAATCTGAAGTTCTTTGGTTAAGATGAGTGATGTATCAGTAGAGCAGCTACGTTGGAATCAGCTTAGAAAGCAGGGGCTCCTTGAGAGGGTGCATAAGGACTTCTACGATGTGGCAAGAGGCGCATTAGCCCTCCATTCTACGGATTACTGGACTCCGTATCTTTCAGCTTGGGCACGGATTGGAAATTTCGACGCGGAACAGGTTTTCAAGTCAATGAACACAAGTGGAAAGCATCTACTACGACATCGGGCATTTCGAAATGCACATCATGTTATTCATGCTGACATGTTCCCACTCATCCTAAATGCATTGGGACCCCATCTTGCACGGTCCATGAGACCTGCTCCTCCAATCAAAGACCTTTCAGATGCTGAACTTGAAGAGAGAATCGAGGAGATTATCGGGGTATTGAGTGATGGTCCGGCAAGTATGAATGATCTGAAGAAGAAACTCCCTCATATTGGAGATCAGATGCGATGGATTCTACTCATTGCAAATGGGAGGGGACTGGTAATTCGTACAAAGAGCACTCATGCCAGAAACAATAGGCTAGATTACGACTTATTGAGCAGATGGATTGGTGGAGCAAGTATTCCTAAGATGAAGGAAGAGGATGCACGTAGAGAATTAACACTCAGATACATATCCATCTTTGGACCAGTTTCAATTGATGACTTCTCTTGGTGGCTACCTGCAAAGAAGACAGAGGCAAATAGCTTGTTTAGCAGTCTTGCTGATGATATCAGTATGGTCGAAGTTGATGGTAAGTCATGTTTCATAACAAAGGACGATTTGGAAATAGCCTCATCAGTTGAGCCACCATCAGAGCCTGTTGTTTTCTTCCTACCTTACGAAGATCATTTCCCTAAAGCATACAAAGACAGATTATGGTATCTCTCAGAGCATATGCGAGAGGTCCTCTTCCCAAGAAATAGGGAGCATTATTGGCCACCAAAGATGGAGCCTCCACCTCCCGGACCACAAAAAGGTATGAATGCCTCTGGCGAAAAGAGACCTTCCATATGGGTTGATGGAAAGATAGTCGGACGGTGGGAAATTAATCAGGAAGATGAAGACACGATTGTCAGCATTGGCCTTGTTGAGAAAGTTAGCTCGAAAGCAAAATCACTGATTAAAGAAAAACAGCAGACGCTTTCAGAATTCATCCAACGACACCTAATTCCAATATCTAAATGATATCATGATTCAGAGGATTTTTCTTCACGTCTTAGTTCAAAGACAACAATCCTATAGGGATCAGGACACGCCACCATAGCTTTGTCTGGATCAGATTCCCAAGGAAAGACACCACCGAATTCCAATACTGCTGCGAGGGAAAACATAGAATTCAATGCCCATTTGCAAATGAGCTTCCTTTCATCAGGATTTGAAAGATCAAATTCATCATTCAACTGGAAGTATGGACAAGGAGTCTTCTCACCTTCTGCTCGTAATTCATGTACCTTTGCAATAACTCGATAGGATTCCGTCATGAAGTGCCACCATTATGGCATTCCTCAATAATAGAGGTTCACTTAAGCTTGACGAAGCTGAATAATTGAAAGCAGTCCTAGAAATACAAGTATGACTGGTCCAACTAAAAGCCCTCCCCAAACGAAGAGTGATGTAATAGCAGCTGCAATGAGTTTCAGATTGTCTCTGATTGTCGGTTCTTTTTCTAATTGTATGAATGTACGCAAAGTGTAGATGCCTAGTAGAATCGGAAGAATGCCAAAGATGAGTGTTACCAATATCTGCGCGTTTGCTGGAACAAATAATAAGGCCCAAATCATTTGGTAGAATAATAAAATGCCACTGCCTACAATGAGAAGGCTGCCTGTTATTCCAATAAGGGTTGTAGACTTTGCTATCTTATCATTTTCTTGTTGTCGTTTATGAATCCAATTGCCACGGAGAGAAGCAAAGGCGCTAGAATAAGAACCAGATTCTGCTCCTCCCAAATATGAATCGAAATCACATTGATAGGGACCAACAACCATTCATCAATTGTGAATGTTTCTCGGTAACCAATTGTAATTGCATATCCTCCGTAAGATGTTTCGTCATAAATGGCAAAGTAATAAACCCCGGTTTCTGGGATTGTCAGATTCACATCTTCGAGAAGATAGAAGTACGATGGTGTGAATCCCTCATATTCAGCATCCAATAACGCTTCATCAAAGACCATTATTCCAGCATTTGCAGGTACCTCAATATGTTCAGTGATATGGTCTGATACGTTGCTCGAATTTGTCAATCCCGGACCCATCAATACAAGGGTCGGTCTAAATAACGTGTTCACATATTCTGTGGGAATCATGACAGTCATTCTAAGACGAGTTCCTGAGTCAATTTCAAACTTGAAATATTGGGCTTCACCCTCTTCATGAAGTTCAGAGTAAATGACAAACGATTTCGTTGAATCTTCGATTTCAGCTGCAGTCTCTAGAGTTTCTCCAGGTTCTCCAGTGATAGGGACGTGTGCAGATGCATTTTGAGCCAGCAATAGCATCAACATGAACGATGCAAGAACGAGGGGAGCACGAAATTCCATATGGTTCGAACAGAAATGATGACATTTAACTATTGTTAATTGTATTCTTTGCTTACTACATCTCTTTGCCCAAGTCCTTATAGGAGGATATCTTCAGAATTGAACCGTGAGTGTCAATGTCAACATGGTTTCTTTTGTCCGTTGCGGGTGCTCTTCTTCTAACCCCAATCCATTTTTTGTCGGTCGAACACGAACGCCTTGATAGCAGATTTGGAAAAGAAAAGGGAAAGAGGATAGGAGGCATTTTGGGAATCATATCAGGATGGGGGTACTTTCTATTCCTTTTTGGAATATGGCTTTCGCCTCAAATGAACTACGTATTGCCAGTATCCGGCGATCTTCTTCTCTTCTCCCTTGAATGGATTTCGATTTCTCTTGCAAGTCTATTGATTGGTCTTGTCTTTCTGATTCCAGGAATTTGGTTCGGTATTAAGGGAGTGATGGATCTGGGTTTAGAGGTGTCGGAAACTCATAGAGCGGAGCAGATTATTACGCGAGGAACATATGGGAGAGTGAGACATCCTCAATATCTGGGAGCATTCCTTTCTCATATAGGTATCAGCTTAATGCTCTCAGTATTCTATGCAATATTGATTACTCCCATTCTCGGTATTCGGGATTATATTGTATGCAGGAAGGAGGAAAAAGAGCTTGAGCTTGAATTTGGAGAGGACTATATCGATTACAAGTCCAAAGTTCCGAGGCTACTCCCTTATCGAGGTGGAAACTAACGGAAGAGAAATTGGATTGGTAAGAATCCAATTACAACCAGTGCCATACCATAGATATAGAATCGACGCCGTTCGTATGTTTTGGCAACAGCCAAAAGAGCTCCTCCGTTGCCGATAAGAAATGCAAGAAGTATCCAAAGCCATACTAGTTCAAGTGAAGGCATACCATAAATTACAAATCTCAGAGCAAGCCCGACAGCTGAAAAAAGTGTCATATTGCGAACCAGAAAATCCTCAAATTCATTCATGGGCGATTTCAGCTCTTATTCCTGAATTCATTTAACTACCAATGTTATTCTTTTGGTGGGACGAAATTCCTCTAAAGCTACCTTTTTTGCGGTTCAGGAAGAAAACCAACTGGTTGCCTTTAATGGAATTGCCGCTAGAAAGTTGGTACAAATCGATATTCGAACGAAACTCAAGAAGAAGATATACAGGCGAATCTCTAGAAGAGGATATTCTTCAAAGGTTGGAATTTGTCTGTGAAAACTATAATCCAATACCAGGTGCAAGGTCCGTTTTGGTCAGGTCGCCTCCTGATGGAGTATACAAAGGTGCAATTGGGACATATGGAGCAGTTAAAGGCGCACCGCATTTCATTGCATTTATTGGAGATATGAAAGCACCGCATGTGCAAGAGGCAATTGGATATCAAGGTGAAGGTATTATTCTAGAAGCTACATCCCAAGGGCTCGGTACTTGTTGGATAGCTGGATTCTATCGACCTGAGATTGTAGAGCAAGTGATTGATATTACCAATAACGAACAGGTACTAGCTATCACACCTATAGGTCATGTTTTCGAATCGAAAACTAGAATGGAACAGACCATGACACGACTTATTGGCGCCCAGCAGAGAAAGGAATTGTCCCAAATCCTGATACTTGGTTCAGAGCAACCAAGTGGATGGATTCTCAGAGCAATTGATGCGGCTCGCTTAGCACCTTCTGCCATTAATCGTCAGCCATGGAGATTTATGGTCAAGAATGGTATTGTCTCAATCTCAGCAAAGACAAATGGTTCCCAGAAGATATCACCTAGACTTGATTGCGGTATTGCAATGCAGCATTTTAGCCTTGGAGCCAAGAAGTATGGAGCAAATGGAAAGTGGGAACTACTGAACGAACCTGCAAGGATTGCGGAATACTCACTGAGTAATTCGGTGCAAGAATTGTAACAAAAAAAGGGAAGAGAGGGCGTAGAACCCTCTAGCTATTTTACGCTCTAACCAAGTAGAAATCCTTTGGATTCTTTTTCTTGATAATTGGCAATAGAATGATTACTGAGATGATTATCAACACGGCCGCAATCGCAGTCCAGCTTATTATTGCGTATGCAGCTTGCTTTACAGCAATACCAACTGATGCCCAGATCACAACAAGGCCAAAAGCCACATCTCTTCGCATGAAGAGCATCAAGAGTGTGAGTACCAAAGCTACTACTATTATGAGTGCAGTCCAAATGGCTTGAATTTCAAGAGGAATTCCTGGAACCAAGATATTCAATGCTGATGCAATGTTTGCGATTGATGCTAATGATATCCAGCCAGCATAGACACTAATTGAAAGATGAACTCCGAGTTTCTGTCCAATTGACACTTCCTTTATGCCAATGCCCAAACGGATGTATGTCCATAAGAGAATAACAAGGAATAGCAGAATTGGAATGGGTGTCAAAAGGAATAGAGATGGGTTGCCATAAGAGTAATGGAATAGTATCAGCCATCCTACATTAACAATAGCTCCAAGTAAATAGAGGCTACCAATTTCCTGAAGATAAGACTCCTCTCTTTGGTTTGGCCTAACCTGAAAAAGCATGAAAACAAAAATGAGTGTGTATATCGCACCCCAAATTGCAAAAACATATCCAGGGGGTGTGAAAAGATTGGGGAAGGCATCAGACACTGCCCCAGTAGTTACATTGTTGAACGGAATGATATTTGCAAGTGCGTTAAGAACAATAGTTCCTATGACTGCGATAACATTGACCAATTGTAGTGTTTTATTATTCAAATAAAAATACTCCCTACGCGTTAATAATGGATAAATAAGTCCAATATAATTCACTATTGTTAATGTATATAAATGTATCTAACTATCACATGAAAATGCATTTCGTTTTTTGAGTCCACGCCTTTCAGATGAACAAAGCGGAAATTCAGCCATTTTAGGTGTGTTTCAGCGTCTATTGTAGAATACTGCTGCGAGAATCAGAACTATCACCATCCCAAAACCGATAGATAAAACGGTCAGATCGGGATTTTAAAAATACCGAGGCGGTGACGATGTGCTTGATGTTGTAGATGATGTTGTCGCAGGACCATTCCAATCTGCAAGACTTGCAGCAAGCCACCAGAATGCACGACCTTTCTGCTCACAACTAGTGTATGTTGTATGTCCAGCCTCATTCCCATTGAAATCAGGATGTTCCAAAGGAACGTAATACGTTATTTCGTCAACTGTGTGCTCGTATGTGTTTTGTACTCCATCACTCCAACAATCAAGATCTGCAAAATCGAATAGTAAGAAAAGAAATGCAAAAAATATAGAGAGCAGAACGCCCTTGAATTCTACTAATCTGGAAGATTTCTTTATATCAGCTTCGAGTTTCAGCCATTATGGGTGCCCCGCAATAAGGACAGAATCTATCCTCGTAACGAAGGGCGAATCCACAGTATTTGCACCCTTTTTTGGGTTCTTGGGATTTCTCTCTAACAGAATCGATTGATGCTCTTTGCCCGGTTGAGGGATCAAACCAAATGTCCGCCGTGCCACTTCGCTTTTCTCTGACTACATGTCGTCTAACTTGTTCCTCGGGAACACCTGTGCGATTAGATATTTCAGGAATCGATTTGGCATCACCACGGTCAAGCTCGTCATGGACCTCGGAACGACCTCTGAATCTCTTGAGAATACTATCAATAAATGACCATATCAAGAAGAATATGGGGATGAGGAATACCCAAGATTGTGATGTAAGGAAGAACCATGCCAAGATTGCAATTGGAATCAAAGTCCCGAAAGCAATTCCTTCATCTTTCTGTTTCTTGCGATCATAGATTGGCTTCTCATCAGCTACTTGAGGTGCAGGAGCATATCCAGACGTAGAAGTATCCATTTCAACTTCAGATTCTTGGTAATACTTTCTCTGAAGATCGATTTTCTTCTCTTCACGAAGATTGCCTGCAAATACACACAGAAGAATGATGATGGGAATAAGCAACCACGTAACTTCAGTATAAAACATCACAATGACCAGAACGGCTATCGGAATAAGTAATGGCCAAGGACTGTCAGTATCACTGTTTTCGCTCAATGGAATTCTTCCTCTATGTCTGAATACACACATGTTTGCGAAATCTGCTAGACCTTATGGATATTATGCCTTACCGTTTGTAGACTACTACCACGATAACAAGTAACGCCACAAATCCAAATGCCATTGCAAGAACAGTAATATCTGCAGTTAGTGGATTTGTAGTTGCTGTGTTTGTACCCATTGTTGTTGAGGATGTTGTTCCAGTTACGGTTGTCGTGGGAGCATTCCACCCAGCAATGCTTGCAGCAAGCCACCAGAATGCTCGACCCTTCTGCTCGCAGCTCGTATAGGTTGTATGCGCAGCCTCATCCCCATTGAAATCAGAATGTTCCACGGGAACAGTGTATGTGGTTTCACCTTCGGTATATTGGTAAGTATTTTGAACTCCATTACTCCAAGAATCAAGATCAGCAAAATCGAATAGCACCTTGTTATTGGTTACACAGTAGTCACGTATCATCTCATTGTTTACCCAGCGATTGTAGCCACTGCTATCTGCTGCTTGCGCGTTACCGGTCATATACACAAAGGTGACATCAGGATTTGCAGCCTCAAGAGCGGTCATTGTATCCAGATAGTCTTGTACTTGTGTTGTATCGTAACCATCCAGCTGTGTACACCAAGACCACAGTGAAACAGTAATGGTGGGATTCTCATCAAGTGTACCTTGAGTGAGATCCACTCCTGCTGAGCTTTCCCAATAAAGGTCAGGCGTGATGTAAGTATTTCCTTCATTGTTAGCTTGGCCATCAAAGATACACAATGCACCTTCCTCCTTAGGAAGAGTGCTATAACCACGTGCTTGGCTGTATGTTGCCTCAGATGATTCAAGACGATCGAGTCCAGTAGTGATTTGTCCACCATGACTTGTATGAGCATAATGTATCCTTACATTTGCTTGAGCTGAATCAATCCAATTATCAGGTATTGATTCCAAATCAATACAGGTATGATCAATGATCAAACCACCAGGCCAATCGGCAAGTGTGACCTGTGAGTGCACTTGGCTGGGTGTAATTGAACTAGATGTTGCAAAAAGCAGCAAAACTACTGCTAGCGCTAATATGATGTGCTTGGCGTGCGACATTGAATTTCCTCCTAAACGCATTTCGAATTGAAAATCAAATCTATGAAAGTCTTTCGTATCCTTTTATGCAAGTAAATAAGTGAATAATGGGGCCTTCCGAATGTTTCATAGTTCTATTTTACGCCTGGTTTCATAAAGGTGGTTACCTATGGATGAATCAAGACTTTGGTTTGGGGTATTTGTCGCGGTCATCGCAATCGGAATAACTGCAATACTACTTCAACTATTAATTCCAGATGGAACAGTTTTTCCATCTTCGGTCGCAGGTGTTATCCAAAATGGGTATCGTCTATTGTCTATTCTTCTGGGGGTTCTTGCTGGTGTCGCCCTCGGTGAGCTGTTCAAGATAAGGAATAATAATTATGCTGGAAAAATCTTGCTAAATGATCTAATAGAAGAGCTGAAAGTCAATATCGGAATAGTTGGCAAAGGTGTACCTCTACGCAAGGGATTCTGGACTTTGGGTATCCGCTCTGGCCAAGCTCAATTTCTCAAAGATGAAGATAGGCGGGATCTATGGGAAATTTACTCAACAATCACACACTTCAATGAAGACCTTCAGCATGTTCATCGAACGAAAGTAGTTGAAGGACAAGGAGCAGTGCAGCCAGAATATCAAAAAGAGCTGGATAGACTTAACGAGCACATCAAATCCAAGTCTGAAGATTTCTTGTCAAGGCACGGTAAAAGATTCTAACAATGAACTTCTTCAAATTTGATGATTGGTCTTCATCAAGAAGTCTCTGCGCAGTGCTTCGAGGTGTCCAGTGTGTCGATTCAAATGTGCAAATAGATTACATAAGACTTCACGCACAGACATACCACAGAAAAATTTTGGAATGTTTTCTCTATCAATGACCGCATCCAAGTCTGAAGATTTCTGAGATTGAATCCAATCAATGAGCGCTCCTTCTGATGCATCATAGTATGAAAGCATCTCTTCAAGAGCTGTCCTTTTCCAATCTCCTGTAGTTCCAGGCACATATTCCTTGAAGAGTTCAGGTCTTGATGGAGGGCGATCAAGCAAGAGTACATTTAGACTGAAATCGTAGACGGCTCCTTGATGGGCTAGTAACCATCCAAGAGAGGACATTCCGGTCGAAGGGCGAAATGAAAGGTCGATCAATCCAGAATCATCAATTTCCTTTAGTACGCGATCTCTATATTCGCGAGTGGTCTGAATCATTTGCCGCAAAAAATCAGTTTCTCCCATTTTCACACAACAACCTTGCTTCCTTCGTACAAGAGCATTATTGATTATAAGTTTGTATCATAGAGTGTCAAAGAATAAATCGAATGATACAAGTCCTCGGCTGCCGATAATAGCAGGGAGATTCTGCCCATGGGGAATGATTGCCTCTGCAATTATTGCAGGACACGAGGAAAAGGAAACGCTCTTGAAATCAAGTGTATTCACCACAAGAGGAAGCGTTAGCGATATCAGTGCGAAATAGGAGTGTTGAGTAATGCAACTTGGATTGATCCCGGAGTTCTACGAAATGCTGGCTCTGGTTGTAATGATGACTGAAACAGTCGTTGTAGTAGCCATGATGATAGGGTGACTATATGGATCCAGAAGAATGGATTTCAAGCTTCACCATAGGGCGGTTTATCCGTCAGTGTTTATTCATGCAATAACTGTTGGGGCATGGATGATTCCCATTGCATTTGAACGATTCCCGATTATGCTTCCAAGTCCTGTCGAGAACTGGTATCAGATTACACATGATATGCTAGGATTCATCGGCATTACATTGGGCACTATCATGTCACTTATGTTTGTGACTAAGAAAGAAATGCCTCTCACACTACTGAAAAGGACACGCCCTGTAATGCTGTTTACGGTTGGAATTTGGTTGGCTTCGTTCATTCTCGGGCTATGCTGGTATTTGATTGGACATGTCTGGATATAGAATGTAACTATAGTACAAAACTTACACTACGAAAACTGTATAATGATACTATTACAAGAGGAAATTGGTGAATAATCTGTCATCAACTCCACAGACACTTGGTCAGCTTTCTGAGAAGGAATTACAGGAAATCCGAAGATTGAAGGCTGTGAGAGAGGCACTTGACGAATACAAAAGGAGAGGAATTGATGCAGACATTGTCATTTGCCCGGTCTGTAAAAGCGCACGTCTTGTTGAGATAACATCATTTTCAGATTTGGGGTACATTGGCAGTTTCCAACCTGCCTATTACTGTCTGGATTGTGGATGGTTCGGTAGATTCAATATTACCATGTCAAACAGGAAACTAGAGGAAGCTATCCTAGAAGACCTCAATGAAACCTTTCCAGAGTTGCGTGAAGATAGCACCGATGAAGATATAATAGACATAGAATAACTATGCTTCCGGGTCTTTACGAACAACTTCAAACACTACTGGATTGAATCCATCGGGGCAGGCATGAGTTGCAACGCACTGATTCTTTAGCCATGGAAAGTTGGCATTGTACATCATTGCGTAGATTTTTGGAATCATTGAGTAAAGCGCACTGATGCAAATCTTACCCTTGACCTCATCGCCAGTGAAGAGTACCTCATCTCCAACTTTGTGACCGGCTTGACACGTTCCTTCTTGCTTAACAACCCTACATAGAATTTGCCAGGGTTCTTCTCGAATACAATCAGAATTCATTTTCATCAAGTGTAAAGTAGGAGGTTCCCATAGTTATTTGTCTCGTTACACATTATCGTCATCATCAAGTGGACAGAATTCACATGATTTTTGTTGAATAATGTCAATGGACCGCGTTTCAGATGGATTGAAGAGATCGTGATCTTCAGGCATTTCGCCAGCACGATTAAGGCTGTATTTCACTGACAGGGGTCCAAACCCTTCAAGAAGCATTGTCGAAAGCGCAACAACTCCCAGTATCAAAATTCCCATTTCAGCTGCAGCCCCTCCAATAGCAACAAATTGCTCCTCAACTATGAAGGAGAGACCTAGAGCTACTCCTGCTTGACAGAACAAACAGGTTCCGAGATATTTTTTGACACTCTCGGTTTCACCTACTAACATGGCTCCAATCCTAGTGCCAAAGTATTTGGCTATCGTTCGTCCGATTAGATAGACAATGGCTACAATGATGAGAGTTACTATGACGCTCTCAAGTGTGAGGAGATGTGCCATTCTAGCTCCAACCATTACAAAGAAAATCATGATAACGGGAGCCATAATACGTTGAAGTAAGTGCGGCACAGCATCGGTATCATCGGGTATGTACCTGCCCACTACGAATCCAAATACCATAGCAGCAAAAATATCACTGAATCCTAAGAGGTCAACCAATCCGATAAGGAGCACAACCATTCCTAATTCGAGTTCTAACAGTTTGCCTCTATCCTTCTCGAGGTCAACTGCTTTCAGGAATAGAAAGGCAAATCCACCGCCAACTACCGCTGAACCAATTATCTGAATTATGGGGTTAATTAGCATGAATACGAATGAAGTCGCTATAGGATTGTAGAACCACACAGCATAAGCCAGTGCAAAGTTAGTTAGAATAACCGCTACGATATCATCTCCAGCTAATACAAACATCAAGGAAGATGTAAGAGGGCCTTCACACTCGCATTCCCATACTACATCAGCGGTAGCAGCAGGCGCCGTTGCGCTTGCCAGTGCACCAAACAGAATCGCTATGTGTATCTGTCCAACAATTATGTAGGTCAGAATAGATACTAGAGTAAATGCAGCAAGAGCCTCCACTACTACAATCCCAACCAATTTCATTATACGACCATGCAGCTGGCCACTGTGGAGTTCATGCCCAATATTGTATCCGATTAAGCCTAGAGCGAGAGATACCATGAAGCTAAGTGCCTGAACAATCTCGTTTGTCAATACTCCGATGACCCCAAGGAGGACACCAGCCAGCATAAAGCCGAGAGTCTGTGGTATCCCAGCCTTTTTCAGAATGGCTGCACCTGCAAAAGCCAATACTATTGCGGCACCAAGTACAAATAATATGTCTTCAAGTATTAGTTCCTGCAAGTGAAGGCTTCGCTCCGTTTTTTAATATCGATAATCGCTTATGGTAATGAGAACCTTTTAAGATGTTGTCATATCGGACCTAATTATTAGATAAGCAAATGCCTATTTTAAGAGGTGGTTGCGTTTTGA
>CAYMLT010000027.1:0-2967 GCA_964391265.1 uncultured archaeon | reverse complement strand
TCATCAAGTATTAGTTCCTGCAAGTGAATGCGTCGCTCCATTTGCCTTTGTATCGATAATCACTTATTGTAATTAGAGTCCCTTTAAGATGTTGTCATATCGAACCCAATCATTAAACAAGCAAATGTGTATTTTAGGAGCTGGTTGCTTTTTGAAAGAATTCGCAGAACGATTGGAGAAAACAAATTTCGCAAAGCGGTGTGATAGCCTTGCAGACTTCTCTTCCGTGCTTGATCATATTATGGTTCATGGAGTAGATACAATTCTCAGGGAGAATCGCTTCAAGCAAAATCTGTGCTTGTTCACGAGTTGCTTTCTCGGGAATCAGACCTAATCTTTTGCTAAGTCGCCATACATGGGTATCTACCGGGAGAGTAGCCATTCCAAAACAGAACAGAAGAACAATAGCAGCGGTCTTTGGTCCAACGCCATGCAAGGTCGTTAGCCATTCGGTAGCATCCTTTACTGACATATCCTCTAGATGCGAAAGGTCAAGCTTTCCAACTCGGTTGACTATTTCAGATAAAGTTGCTTTGATTCGTTTTGCTTTGACTCGGAAAAAACCCGAAGATCTAATCGCCATGCCTAGGTCTTTTTCTGAAGCTTGCAGGACCTCTTCCCAAGTTGGGAAGGATATCTTCAGACGCTCATAGGCTCGAAACATGTTAATATCGTTTGTATTCTGGCTTAGGATTGTTAGGACTAATTCATCAATCGGATCAAGTCTTCGTTCTACTACAACATCACCATAGTTTTTAATCAACAACCCACAAATCTTAGCAGCTTTTTTCTTCTTGGATGTCAATGAAACTTCTCCACAGATAGATGGTAGAACGTCCACTCCGTTAAGCTTTAGTTCTTCTTTGCGACCTTGGAGCTGAGCTACTATGAAAGTTGTTGTTATCTATGAGAGTACGAGGGGCCGCACAAAGGCGATGGCGGATGCAATCGCTGAAGGTGTTGTGGCAGCGGGGAAGGAATGTGAGGTTGTAGACGCGAACGACTTCAATGGAATTGGTGATGCTTGCGCTATCGCAGTCGGAAGCTCGACTAGAATGAAACGGACATTGCCAAAGGTTCGTCAGGTAATGGCGGAATTCCCGCCTTTGAATGGACTTCCTGCAGCATCATATGGCTCATATGGATGGAGCGGTGAAGCACCAGGGCTTATTGCTCAAGAGCTACAGGAGAAAGGAGCCAAATTAGTAGAGAGTCAGCCTCTCAGAGCTAAGGACTATCCAAGTGAGGAGATGCTCGACAAATGTAGAGGTCTCGGAAAGACTCTGGCGGAAGCGTGCGAGTAGATACCGGTCCAACAATGGTTTATTACGCAAACCTTATCATTAGCGACCTTTGGGCATACGAAGGGACGGCACAATGGGATATATGCGAAGACTGACCTCATATGCGCTAGGTTACAAAAAACTATTCTTTGGATTTCTTGCATTTGCAGGGATTGGACAGATTTTCAATATCCTAACACCACTTGTAATGGTCGACATAATTGATAATGTGATTTACGGAGGGCAGCATAATCAGCTAGTTCCACAGGTGCTCCTCTATTTCTCACTTGCAGTTCTCTATATGATATGCGATATAGCAGGGAGATATGGGTCGGCCATTCTTGCACAGAATGTAATCTATGACCTCAGAAAGAGTCTCTATGATGCCCTTATGGAGAAGGATATGGCTTTTTATGATAAGGAAGAAACTGGACAACTTCTTGCACGTGTAACAACAGATGTAACACAGATGAGGGAGTTCATGTATTGGGGGTACCGGATTATCTTCATTGGTATCGTTATGACCATTGGTGTCTATATTGCGATGTATACCCTAAGTCCCTTGCTAACGGGGTACATGCTATTGATTATTCCCATTATGATTTTCTTTATTTACAGCTTCGCAAGGAAAGTACGTCCTGTGTTCTACAAGTCGCGTGAGCAATATGGGGACCTGAGTTCGGTTCTTGCAGAGAATATTGTAGGCATGAAAGTCATCAAATCATATGCTGCAGGTGAAAGAGAAACCAAAAGAGTTGAAGAAGAAAATAGAAAGTTCACAGATACAAGAATAGAGGCATTCAGACTCTTTGCATTATACAGACCACTACTCCCCACTCTCTTTGGACTGATAACTGGACTACTGATCTATGTAGGAGGGTATACCTACATTCTTGGAAACCTCTCATATGGAGTGTTTGTAGGATTTGTAACTCTAATTGGAATGATGATGTTGCCAGCGCGTTTTCTATCGTGGTCTGTTGGCATGTATCAGAGAGCATCAGCCTCTGCAGAGAGAGCATTTTACATCGTGGATCACAAAGACGCAGTGAATAATCCTGAAAACCCGATTGACCATGAAATCACAGGTTATGTTGCCTTTGACCATGTTTACTTCAGTTATGTTGGCAGCGATTATATTCTCAAAGACATCAATATGAAGATTGAACCCGGACAGGTTGTGGCACTACTTGGTGGAACAGGTTCAGGAAAAACAAGTCTCATTAACCTGATTCCTAGGTTCTATGATGCTGACCTTGCAGATATCATCGAGTACGATGGCCGCCCCTACAAAGTGAACCATGCGGGAAAGGTAAAGGTGAAGGAGAGGGAATTCGATGTTGTTGATGGTAAGGTAGTAATAAATCGAGAGGAGTATTCAGTGATTACACCTGGAAAGGTGTATATTGATGATATTGATATTGAATTCCTGAGTATTGAAAACCTGAGAGCTAGCATTGGGATGGTGCATCAAGACCCCTTCTTGTTTTCTGCTACAATCAAGGAAAACATTGCATTTGCAAAGCCTGATGCAGAAATGGATGAAGTCATTGCTGCGGCTAAGGCTGCAAATATTCATGATTTTATTGAAACCCTTGAACTAAAATACGATGCTATTATCGGAGAGAGAGGTGTTACGCTAAGTGGTGGGCAAAAACAAAGAATTGCCATAGCTCGGGCACTA
>CAYMLT010000026.1:0-19932 GCA_964391265.1 uncultured archaeon | reverse complement strand
CAGCTTTGAGTGCGGCATCTATTGCCGTTTGAGCAAGGTCTTCCATATGCATCGCCTTTTGGACAGCTCCTTCGCCTGAAAAATCAGATATAACTGATACGTACTATGCATTGATTTTCGCATTAGTGGTAAGAGGCGTTAATACGGACGTCATACACAGGTTATTCTTAGCTACGTTACAGGTAAGATATGCAATTGGAGGCACTCACGTGAGAGAAGATTCTTTGCGACCCTCATGTCGCGCATGCGATACTAATCATGCCACGCATTTCTGCGAAGACTGTGGAGCGACTGTATGTGCAGATTGTCTAGAAACAAGAACTAGTCAGTATACGGTTTGCAACGAGTGTCACCACAATCTAGGTATCCCAATCCCTGGCGAAAGCTTTGAACAATGTCCCGCTTGCGAATCGGAGGATCTGGGAAAAGGGCGCAGAGTGGAAGAAATCTGTCCTCAATGTCATTCTACACTTATTATTGGCATTCAAGAAAAGAAACGTGGACTTGCACAGGATCTTAGACAAGCGATTTTGAGCATCCACTACGGGCATACGCGCCTTAGGGAATTCAATAGCACGCTTCTGTCATCGAAGCGCCTTCTTGTTTCTCTCCGAATGGCGAATTTCCTTCACTACAACTGGCTTGAGGATAAAATAGAGGAAATTCAGTCGGAAGTAATAGCACTCAAGAATCGAGTAGCCAATCAAGCAGAAATCATTGCCAAAAAAATAACTGCTGAAACTAAAGGCATCATGGATTATACACAATGGACAACTCCACAGTTTCCATTTATTGAGGGAATAACAAATCGTGTTACTCAGATGGGAAATCAATACAAAGTTGGTGTAGATGAGTCACTAAAAGATGCCAAAAGGAAACTCGAAGATATCAAACATCACCTCGAAGGACTTGATTATTATCGCCGGAAATTCGCAGGATTTTATGAGATAACAGATCTCTCGGTTAATGAACTACCAGTCTGTGCGCTACCTGACATTAGAGTAACGGGTAGTGATTTCCTGAAGCATGACAAAGCCAGTGGAACGTTCTATATAACCAACAAACGACTGGTATTCATAGCAGAGGTGGGCATTGTCAGAAAGAAGAATGAAATCATATTCGATTTTCCATTGCTTTACCTTAATTCAATTGAAGAAGATGGACGGATTAGGAAGAGGCTTGTTCTAAAACTCAAACAAGGAGAATTGAAAATTGCCTGCAGTGAGCAGACCCAGAAGGTCCTGCCGGACTATGTAGAAATTGCTCGAAAGTTTGACAGGTATATGCAGACAGATCTCCAAAGAGTGAGAAAACTCGAACAAGTCAACCTCAATGTAAGCGATGTGAGAATGAAGATTGAGGGGCTTGTATATTCCTTGCTTTCACCCGGGCCTCAACCTCAGAGTGATATATACATACCAAGGACTCAGCCGCATCTACAACAGGATTGGAGAATGTATACAAAGAATCCCTATCCTCAGACTGACGAGCAGTATTCAACTCCAAGATATGAAGATAGAAGAGAAAGACTAAGAGATGACAGGTATGACTATCCCAAGCGGCGTGATTTCCTTTCACCATCAAGAAGTAGCGGTCCACCTGTCAGAGATTCAATGGAAATCGATCGAGCGCTCAATGAGTCTGTTGAGCTTCTAAGGATGGGGAGAATTGTTCCTGAGGACTTCATACGAAGATATCGTGGTCTCATGAGAGACTCGTATACTGCAAGGAAACAGATTGACAGACAGTCAAGACCATCTGGAACTCCGAGATGGTAGCTTAGACACCAAGTTCGCGTTCCAGGTTCTTTATCGCCTCTTCGAGTTTGTCAGATTCAGAAACAGGAGCACTTGCGACAGAAGTTTCTGCCATTCCAGCCTCGACATCAATCTCATGCATAGCTGCGGCTATATCCTCAGATGTAACATGAGCGTCACCTGTAGAATCAAAAGCTTCACCGGTAATACCGCTTTCAATCTCAAATTCCTCAAGTCTCCGAGAGATTTCATCTGCATTATCTACTACCTTTGATGCATCTGTGGCATCCCCAAGAAGACCCAAGATTGTTGCAACCTGTTCAAGAGCTTTTGATGCTTGAGCAGTCGATTGTGCCCGTGTTACGTGGGCAAGTATCTTCAAAATTTGTAGTCGAGACCTATCAACCGATAGAGCAAACCTTCTGAATCTGATCATCTCAGTCGCGTATACTTTGTATGCTTCTATATTACCCGACTTTCTTGCTTTGATGGCACGTGATTTTGTGCCGCGTTCTTCTTTTTCCAGTTTGTTACGTTGACGTTCAAGCTGCTTTGAAAGAATGCGCAATTGGCTAGTGACCTCGCCAATATTGGGTTTTCGACGACCCCATGAGAAGGCTTTCCTGAATGAACTCAAAATATTCACCATCAAAGAACGATATGTGTTTCAATCTGATTCAGTACAACCAGTCCATTTAACACTTCGCAGGCAGGATACCAGTTATTGAGATTCATACCCTAACCTTGTCGAGAGCCTTTTGGAATTAGTTTTCGTATTCTTCTTGAAGCAATCAAGTCTTTTAGGAATACAAGAAGAAGACCAGCTAAGAATACAGGACCAATCAAGAAAAGGCTGTATTTCATATAATCCAGTAGAAGTATGATGATAGCTTAGTACCACATGATGATATTAAGAAAACAAAGGCATAAAGAAAGGAAAACCCATACTGGAAACGTACCTGCATCTCTGCAATTTTCACTGCAGTATGGCGATACTTAGAATCATTGTGTTACTCGCATTCCGCACCACGAACAGAGGTTTGATAATTCCGCACCTTTTTCTGTTTCATTCTGTTCCTTTGAATCTACCACACCTCATACCCAGTTGTGATGCATGCTTGAAGCCAAATATATCCTTTTGATGTCAAACCTAAATAACACCGAAGTTCTTAACAGGTTACAATCTAAAGCCAAAGTGAGGGAAAATGTCAGGTAACGGTGCTGACCGAATCGACCAAGGTCTAAAAAATCTACTAGATCGAGCTATCGACCTAGATAACAGAGGAATGAAGAAAGAGGCTTGTCAGCATTATCTGAAAGCCAGCAAGATACTCATTAAACTCTCTAATGCTTCAGCTCTGCCATCGGTAAGGAAGCACTACTTGAAGAGAGCGCAAGAATGCGTTGATAGAGTACGCTTCATCTCGGGAATAAAAAAGATGTCAAGTGACTCTGTCGAGGGGCTCAGAACGCCTGTAAAAAGCGAATCTGTTAGCACTGCTGTACCCAGTTCGGATAAAAAAGCAGAAACCGTGACAGCAGAGGATGAAGATTCAAAGAAATTGAGAGAGATGGTTGAGGATACCATCATCTCAGAGAAACCAAATGTAAAGATGTCAGAGGTCGCAGGTCTCAAGGATGCCAAGCAGGCAATCAACGATGCCATTCTTGCTCCAATGAAACACCCTGAACTATTCAAGGGAAAAGCCAGACAGCCTTGGAGGGGAATCTTGTTCTATGGTCCTGCAGGATGCGGCAAGACCCTGATTGCCAAGGCAGTCGCATCAGAAATCAAAGCGACATTCTTCAATGTATCAGCGGCAAATATTGTAAGTAAATGGCTTGGCGAGTCAGAAAGGCTCGTTGCCAGCCTTTTTGAAATGGCAAGAAGAAATCAACCCTCAATAATTTTCATCGATGAACTTGACTCAGTAGGTGTTGCACGATCGGGTGACGATGTTGGTGGAGAAAGACGTATGAAGACCCAAATTCTTACTGAGATGCAAGGCTTGGCAAGTGATGCGGAGGACCGGATAACAGTTATCGGAGCAACCAATCTCCCATGGGAGCTGGATTTTGCACTTCGATCACGTTTCGAGAAGAGAATTCATGTTCCATTGCCTGATACAATGGCACGCGAAAAAATCTTTCAAATCCATATGGAAGATGTCGAAATTGCCCCAGATATAGACTACAGGGAGTTAGCAGACCTCAGTGAAGGTTATAGTGGAAGAGACCTCAGTATCGTTTGTCGTGAAGCAGCTATGGAGCCAATTCGAGACCTCCAAATTTCGGGGAGGATGGAAGAGGAAGAAGAAATCGTCGAGCTACGGCCAGTATCAAGAGAGGACTTTCTTAGAGCCATAGAAAACATTAGGCCAGCCACATCACCAGAGGACCTTATGAGATACACAGATTGGGCCGAGGAGGGTTCCTAGGTCTTGGGTGTTAAAGAGAAACGAAGGGAGAAGAAGGAAAAAACTGAGGCTGAAACGGAACCTGAGAAAGAGCCCACTCCAACTGAAACAATGGTTGAAGCGGAAATAGTGGTCATTGAGGGAGAAAGAAAAGCCCACAGACCGGAGGTCATTGTTCTTACAACGGAGGAGTCTGAAACAATACAGCAGCAAACCACCAATGATACGACAGAGATACCCCACGAACTCGAATCAGATGTCATACAGCCACAATGGGGTGACGCTTCTGAATCAGAGTGGATGTACAGTATTCCTCCTCGAGATGAAGATAAAGTGCTATGGGCACACGAATGGGGAGACTTCCTTCTTGAATGGACCCAGTCAAAAGGTGTTCATGTTCTATCGATTTCAATATTCCTTAAAGAGATGCCATTTAGAGATATGCTTGGAAAAGTAGATGCCTTTAGGATGATAGGCGATGTTCTTGTTGAGAAGGAAGTTGCAGATTGGCTTGATAGATCCAGACGTCAGTTAAGGGTATATTGGAGGCCTTTAGAAGAATGGGCAGATATTGTATATGAATGGGCAATCAAAACGGGTAATCTATCCCTAGATTTGAAGTCCATAGTTATTCAAGAATCAGGAGAAGATTTCGCACAATTGCCTGAGCGAGATATTGGCATTGTACTGGGTTTCATAGTGGAGAAAGGTCTGGCAACCTGGATTGATAAGAAGCAGTATGCGATTCGAATAGAAGTATAGGTGACGCGCTCAGGAAGAATCACTATATCTCCGATGAGTACTTGGTGGAGCATCGGAGTCATGGGGGTCGCGGGAACGAAGTCCAGGGAAATAGTATCTTCCACCAGTACTGAACCTAATATCAGCAATAGCCATTCCAACCTCAACGAGACTGTTTAGCACCTGTCGTGCATGCTCTTCCGACCATTTGAGCTCCATCATAATCTCTTCAACAGAAGTATAACCTTTGACTGCAGCGAGATTCACTACGTCTGATTGATCTCGTCTCAATTCAAGAGGCCTCAACTCAACTACCTTAACTCCGCCTCTGAGATTTCGTATCCCAGGAATGAGTCCATGCTCAGAAACCCTGTTAACGGCCTCAATTACATCATTATAGCTTACAGACTTGAATTGCGGTACTCGCTTTACAACTTCGACGATAAGCTCGGCAAGACCCATCAAACCCTTTGATGCATGAATGGTAGCTACATCAAGAATTGCCAAACCCAATTGATCGTAGTACTCATCTAAAGTAAGACCGTTCAGGGCAGTCTGAGGTCTTCGCTCAAAGAAACTGAGCAAACTTGATGCATCTGGAAAATTCTCAGTAATTCGTTCGTTATCAAGAAATGAAGCAATGTCGAGACCCATCCTTCGCAATTCTTCTATCTGAGATTTTACTTCATATACTAATGCTTCTGATTCTCGCTGATAGGACCTAATTTCCACAGCTCCAAGGTCGTACATTTTCTTCAACTGATCAAGGGTCGCAATCGAGGCGAAGAGTTCTGATTCGATGCTTTCGTACATGGGTCGCCTTCCTTGGATATTGTATAGATACCACTATTTGGCAATATAGGAAACTCAGGATGGTCCTTTAAGAGAGAGTATTATCCACTTGTCAATCAGGGAGTTAATCGGTCCCTGTCTCGCGGGAGCAACGTTGCTTCTCGGACATTCTCAATTCCGAGCAGTTGCATGGTCAGACGTTCAACACCTAAACCGAGTCCACCGTGAGGTGGTGCACCGTATTTGAATGGGTCCAAGTAGAAACCAAATGCATCAGGATCGAATCCCTTTGCCCTGAAACGTTCAACTAGAAGGTCGTATAGGTGAATACGCTGTCCACCTGTTGTAATCTCCATACCTTTGTATGTTAAGTCAAAGCTCTCAGTCATTCCTTCATCGGTCATACTTGGCATGGTATAAGCAGGTCTCAGTTCTAGTGGGTAATGTGTTATGAATACCATATCAGTTCCAAATTTCTCAGGAAATATATCGCCTAAGAGGCGCTCACCTTCAGGGTCAATGTCATCAGTAACAGCTAGGTCCTTACCGGCCTCGTTAAGTAATCCTATGGCATCGGCATATTTTACACGTTTGAAGGGTAGTTTAGGAACATCAAGATCTACCCCAAGTAATTCAAGTTCAGCGGCAGCGTGTTCCTTGGTCTTAGTAAAGGAGCGATGGAGCATCTGTTCTTCCATCTTCATTACATCTTCAACACCACTTATCCAAGCCATCTCAAAGTCGAATGACGTGTATTCATTGATATGACGACGTGTGTTGTGCTTCTCAGCCCGAAAAACTGGGGCAATCTCAAATACTCGACCGAATCCTGCTAGTAACATGAGCTGCTTGTAGAATTGGGGGCTCTGAGCAAGGTAGGCTTTTCGCTCGAAGTACTTGACTTCGAACAAATTAGCTCCACCTTCTGTGGCTTCAGCAACCAGTTTGGGGGTATGTATCTCGACGAAATTATTCTGTTCAAGATATTCTCTTGCAAATCGAACAAGCGAGTGCTGAATTCTAAAGATTGCATTTACTGTTGGTTTCCGCAAATCTAGAATTCTATGATTTAAGCGAGTGTCAAGATCAATATCGGTTTTGCCTTCTACAACATCGATAGGAAGACGCTCGGAGGTATTTAGTAAGTCAATTCGAGTCGGGATTATTTCAGCCCCGCTCTCAAGCTGAGTGGTTGCTACAACCTTCCCATGGACTGCAATTGCCATCTCAGGTTTGAGCTGTCTTGCAGTTTCAAAAACCTCAGGAGTCACCTTTTTTTGAGGAAGAACTATTTGAGCTGTTCCACGTTCATCTCGAAGAATAAGAAACATGATTTTTCCTTTATCACGCAGAATGTGAACCCAGCCCATAAGTATGACATCGGCATCTACGGTAGATGTATTGATCTCACTACTGAAATGGGTTCGCGTATTTTCTCCGATTTCACTAACTCCTGCTTTGTCGTAGAAGCTCATTGAACTCACCATCAATCTTGACTGATTTCTGATTTCGACTGCATATCATTATGAGGGTTTTGGAATGGGGGAGAGACCTCTCTCAGAATTATCCCAAGGTAGGTCTCCGTCTGCCCGGCTACATTGGAGCTGACGTCAGCTCATAGACACGCTCCCTGGCGTCATCCTCATGTTCCTCCTCTTGAATCAATCCAAGAGTCTTTAGTCGACTAAGACCATAGTTGACTGTTCTAGGAGGAAGGAATGTGCTGCTAATCAGATCCTGCCGGGACATCCGGCGTCGGTTCTTAAGAAGCACGTAAAGGAATTTCGCACTGGGAGGCAAAGCTAAGAATGAGCGTTGGACAAACATGATCCCACCTGAGAGTTGTTGCCATAGACTTTGTACCTCCATTAAGTTTTGATTGAGGTTGTAAGATTTACTGATAAGCGTTCCCTTTCAATCAAGTTTGATACGCGGCAATATTGAACTTCTTGCGTTCTTCTGTATCTTTAAGCAATGCATGAGGTATAACACTTCGTTCTCCAATACCATACCAGAATTGGGAAAAGAAGGAAAATGGTGGCATTAATGGATCATATCGACAAGAAGATACTACTCATTCTGTGGAAGAATTGTCGAATCTCTTTCAGAAAACTTGGATCCATGTTGGGAATATCTGGAGCATCTACAAAAAAAGAGTTGATAGATTGCTTGAATCCGGAGCCATTCATGACTTCTATGTGGTATTTGGTGAAGCAATGATAGATATGAAGCGAGCGTTGGTACTTGTTAGGTCCGTTCCGTCAGTTTCTATCAGCGACTTATCTATTGTATTTGCACGCCATCCGGGAATATTTAGAATTCTATTTCTGGTCAACGGCGATTTTCTGCTTGTTGCAATGTACCCTGAGATTGATGGTTTTCAAAAACTGGAATCGTTCATTCAATCTCTTGAGGGAATAAAGGATGTCAAGTTTTATCCCATCTATCGTTCAGAAAACTGTACTCTGAAGGGAAGGAAAGTCATACTCACTGAAATTCAAAGAAAAGTATTGAGTTGCCTCGCCATTGATGCCAGAATGCCTGCCTGTAAAATAGGAAAACAATTGTCGATATCAACACGCAGAATTGAAAGTGTGATAGAAGAACTTCAAAAGAACCGAAATGTGTTGTTCAGCGTTCGATGGAGACCAAATCTGGGACGTGGTTTATCATTTATGCTTCGGATTACCTACGAGAAAGCAATGATTGGGATTTTGCCATTCAACCAATCAATTGCAGAGATGCTTCCATCCGATTTCTGGTATTCCTATCTTCCTGAAAATGCTCCAGAGATGTTCAGTGTATTCTTAGTGGACCATATCTCTGATGTTAGCCGAATTACTGAATTGGTAAGGGGTATGGAATATGTTGAATCAGTTGAAACACTGATATATTACTCGGCAATGGTGATAGATCCACCTACAAGAACTATGCTAATTGATGTCCTTCAACGGGATGGCGTCCTTGCGGATTATCCTCCCAGAATTTCTTTGAACAAAGATCTCGTTGTGTGAGATTTTTCATGCAATTTTGGGAAACACTATGATATTGCACTTTGGTGTCAGCTTGCTATGAAACACCGGCTTAAATTATCCCAATATTTCAGAATATACGAAAAGGTGAGATTCTGTAATGGCGGTTAAGAAATGCACTGCACTGTTCATTGTGTTTGCTCTGATAATCTTCTCACAACCCAACTACATCTCTTGTGATGAAGTAACTAGCTCTGGACCTGCGAGATTTGGCTTCCTATCAGCATGCTCCGATTTCAGCACTTACTTCGGTGGATTGGGATTGGAGCAATCTACAAGGATAACCACAGATAGTGAAGACAACATCATTCTCAAATTCATGTCTGATTCGGAGGATTTGCCAACTTCAGATACATCTTTTCAACCGGATTTTGCAGGAGGTATCGATGATGGTTTTATCGCCAAATTCTCACCCCAGGGTGAGTTAATTTTCTCCTCCTATCTCGGGGGATCTGGAGACGATCACATTGTACGTGCAGTCACGGATGAAGCAAACAACATCTACATTGTCGGATCAACACTAAGTGATGATTTCCCTGTCACTGACGATGCATTTCAATCAGAATCCCAGGGAGCAGAGGATGGATTCATCACAAAAATCTCTCCAGCTGGTACACTCCTCTACTCAAGCTATTTTGGGGGTAATGGGGTAGACCGAGTTCAACATGTAATGTTTCACGAGGAAGGCTCGGTTTTTCTAGAGGGATATTCCTCATCAGAAGGACTTGCTACCGATGGCGCGTATCAGGGAGCGTGTTCCGGTGCTGTTGACTCATTTGTTGCAAAACTTAACAGCAATCTAAGTGAAATCCTAATGTTCACGTATTTTGGCGGGTCTGGCGTGGATTATGGATGGAGAGTTGATGTTGACTCAGAGTACAACTTCATAATTTGTGGTGAAACGCGATCTGCAAATCAACCAACCACACCAGATGCAATATGCCGTACATACTCAGGGGACACTGATGGATTCTTTGCAAAGATATCTGCCAATGGAAAACAGCTACTTTATGCAACCTATATAGGAGGCACATCTGTTGATTTCGGGGGGGGAGTGGATGTCGATTCATCAGATTACTTTTACATAACTGGTGTTGTTTCTTCGGGAGTAACTAATTTGGAAGGTACAGAAGATCTCTACCATGGTGGAATGGATTTCTTTGCAGCAAAATTCACCAAAGATTGTGAATTAATTTTCTTCAGGATAATAGGTGGTAATAGAACTGATTTGATGTGGGATGCGGTTCTTGATAATGATGAGAGCATCGTGATAGTTGGTACAACATTCTCTGATGACTATCCGGTCATCAATGCAGTTCAGCAGGAACGTCGTGGTGGCAATGACGCCTGTGTGACTGTGTTATCTTCCGATGGAGAAAGTATAACCCTTTCAACATTCATCGGCGGTGTAAGTAACGAAAAGGGGGAAGGAATTACCATTCAGTCGGATGGGTCGCTGATTGTTAGTGGCTATACCGCATCTAGCGATTTTCCTGTAGACCCAGATGCATATCAGGTAAACCGCACAGGGTCTAATGACGCCTTCTTGTACCAGATTAATCCCACCGGAATCATGCCAACACAGACAACTCCAGCAGAAACATCACAGATTACACAGGAGGATTATGCGATTCAAGTAGGCATCATGTCCGTGGGGGTTATTGCAGTGTTGGTTTTTGTTTGGATTATAATGAAACGGAAATAAGTGAAGCAAGAAGCCATAAATGGTGCGAGGATGTATCAAGGCTTAGGTGCTAAAATGGGATTCGAACTTGAAACCCTTGACATACCAGGCTATGATGGTAAAAAAATCTGGAATAGCCTCCTCAAGCAGAAAAAGGGACCTGGTCCAATTTCAATAGTCTTCCCAGGACTTCGCTATAACGCAGATATGCCATTAATGTACTATAGTACCGGAGTTCTTCTCGAAGCAGGTCATAGTGTGTTGAGTGTAGATACGAGATACTCACACAATGAGATGTTCATGACTGCATCAAGCCAGGAGAGGGCCAAATGGATGTTCGGAGATGCACAGGCAGTTTTCGATGCAGTTCAACAAATAGAAGACCATACCCTCTCAGTCCTAATTGGCAAATCACTGGGCACTCTTCAGATGGGCTATCTCGTTCAGAAGATAGAGGAGACACAGAAATGCAAGATAGTCTGGCTAACACCTATCCTAAAGCAAGACTGGCTTGTAGAACAGATGATGGCACATAAAGGAAAATCGCTTATTGTAATTGGCACTGATGATCCGCTCTATAGTGATGAAATATTGGCCAATATTATTGAAGTTGGTAGAAGCAAGCTATTCACGGTCATCAGAGGGAACCACTCCCTAGATGTTCCTTCTGGACTAATCGCCTCAATGCAACAACAAATAGATGTAATGAAAGAAATGAGGTCTTTCGTAAGGTCGTAATCATTGTTCGGGCTTTCGTAGAATCAGCACCCATTCTCCTAGCATCCGTTCCTTGCGAGGAATTCTAATAAAATGTCGAATAAGACCCGAAAAAAAACTTCGTTCTAGTTCGAACCCAACCCTGTGATTTGTGGCAATTTCGGATAACATCTTGTGAGATTCAACCTTAACACCGCGTATTAGATTACTACCAATAGCAATACAGTAGCGCCCCCCAGGACGGAGAACACGATATGTTTCTGAAAGCTGTTTCGTCATGTCTTTGACGAATTTGAAGACAATGAAGGACCTTCTCGGATCTTGCTGGTATATCTTCTTCAGAAGAGGATCTACGGTTGCATATCCCGTTGCCTGTAGCTGTGAATACTCCTTCTTGTATACAGTTTCTGTGCCAATGTAATTTCGCTTCATTAATGATAGTGGGCCATCCTTGATGAGGTTTAGCCAATACATTTCCAATTGATGTGTACGCGGGTAATCTACCGCATTTATGTACGGAGGTGACGTTATGGCCAAGTCAACACTATTATTCAACAAAGGCATTGAAGTTGCTGAACCTTCGGCAAGAGTCACTTCATGATATTCTAGGAATTGAAGGGATTCAGCCAGTTGATTCATAGAGTCGACTTGGCTTAGCAATGCATCTGCAAATTTCTTAATGGTTTCACCAGGAGATATCCTTCGCTGCTGCTTCTTTCTAATTACAGTACGTGTGCACGAAGGGTCTGCATTCGATACATCACGGATAATGGAAGAAAAGATAATCAGAAAGAAATTTTGGATGTCAGACATTCTTTCTCTTAATGTTTCTTTGAAAATGCAGTCCCGAATGATTGCAAGTTCTTCTAACACAAAAGGGCGAAACCAATTATCGCGATAGTGGAATTCAGGAAGCGTAAAAGCTTTCTCGGATTCGTTATACCTATCTTGAATTAATGTGAGAAGTCCTTTCGCAGCTGCTCCTAGATATTCACCATGAAGTGGAGTTGTTTTTGTCTTGGTTATCAAACGAGCAATAGGGTCAATATCGATTCCTATTGGCTTTCGTTCATTGAGCATTGCTTCAAGAACAACTGTACCACTTCCGCACATCGGATCTAAAACATAATCACCCTTAGATGAATATCTCTGAATCAAATATCGCGGGAGTTCAGGAAAGAACTTTGCAGGAAATTTATGTATGCCATGTGTTAGATATGATTGATCTTTGCTGATAATAAGAATACGTGACAAGTCGGGGATGGTTGTTTCGGGAGAGATATCACCAAAGAATTCCAATTCATAATCCTGAGATTCGTCACTTATCGTTGTCAAGACAGAATATCTCTCCATACCGACTTGAACAGTCAACTGTTCTATAAGGTAATGCCATTTTAAGCCTCTTGGCGCGCAAGTTCGGCATACGACGAACTAGAAATAGTCCATTTCATGGTAGTTAAATAGCGAGATGACTCTCAAACCACTTAACCCTCAAGGAAGGAGAGGTTTGATTCAGCCATGAAGTGATCCGCTAAAACAAAGCGAACCTGAAAAGGGACTTGTTTGGCTTTGCACAACCTTTAGTGATCGTCTCTCTGAGGAGGGCAATAAACCTCAAAAGTGGAGTGTAGTCAACTATGTCAGATCTGAAAGAAATCAGCAAATTGCTTGTATTAATTGGTGGAATCCTTGGTCTAATCTATGGGATTTTGACACTAATAGATTCGCCATTCGGCCTTTTTGGTTTCAATCTTATTGGAACGCTGGATGGTCTAATTATTGGAATAATCCAAATTTTGATTTCACTAATAGTATTGGCAACAAGCGGAGTAGTAAGCATCTCATTTTTGAAATTCGATAGTAACTGGATAGTCTATTTAATCTTGGGAATAGTAATGGTTGTCGTTGGCCTTGGGCTCCCAGGAATCCTTGTTATCATTGGTGCTATCCTGCTATTGATAAAATAGCAGACAGAAACACTCGTGTCCCTTTCTGGGGCAAGAGTGTTCCCCGCTTTCTTTTCTCAAATTGATTTTAAATTGATTCTTCAGTGATAGCCTTGTCTAGGCGTCGAATAGCTTCGTCAATGTCGTCGTTTGTGATGACGTAACTTGGAGTAAAACGAATAACGTTCTGACCTGCGCCAAGCAACCAGAGATTTTGCTTCTGAACTGCGTTTTTCACAATTCGATCTCTAACAAGGGGGTTTTTTATCTTGGACTTCTTATCTTCGACAAATTCAATACCAATCATCAAGCCCATTCCTCTCACGTCCCCAACAATCTCATGCTTGTCCTTGAGTTCATTCAGCTGTTTCATGAAGTATTCACCATGCTCAGCGTTCTTCTTGAGGAATTCTTGTTCTTCAATATGTTTCAGGACCCAGAGTGCTAGCAACGCCATTCTTGGCTCTGCAGAGAAGGTTTCTGAGTGTCGTGATCCTCCAGTGTACATAGGAGCGGGCCCGATTGAGGCACCCATGGGGTATCCGCCACCAAGGGCTTTGGCCATAGATATTAAATCAGGGACAACACCATGATTCTCAACTGCACACCACTTCCCAGTTCGACCCATACCAGCTTGAACTTCATCAGAAAAATAGAATGCACCATTGTCTTTCGCAATTTTGTATATGCCCTGAACTACATCTGAAGGTGGAACAATCAGTCCTCCCTCGCCACCGAGGGGTTCCATTGCAACCGCAGCGATGTCATTGCCCTCTACCTGAAGTGCATACTCGAGAGTTTCCAGAATATGATTCTTGAAATCATCATCAGTCATTCCTTTTGGTTTCCTGTACATGTATGGATAAGGAACCCGAACAACATCTACGCCCTGAGGAAAGACATTCTTGTGTTTGGAGTTTGATGAAGTTAATGCAAGAGCGTAACCAGTTCGACCGTGGAAAGCAGGCCTGAATCCTACAAACCTTCTCTTACCAGTGAGGTCCATTGCTGATTTCATACAGCCCTCAACGGCTCGACCGCCAGAGGTAGTGAAAGTTACTCTTTTTCTGTGACTTCCTGGAGTGATTTGTGCCAGCTTCTCTGCGAGCAATGTTTGTGGAATGGCATCAAAATCCATACCAGGAAATTCGTGAATTACATCACTGATTTCAGCTTCGAAGTCTATCTGAGGTTGGTACCTGAGACCAAAAGCCCTGACTGCGACACCGCCAGTAAGGTCAAGATATTCTGTTCCTTCTATATCAAATATCTTGATTCCCTCACCACGTACGTGATCTAGACATCCATAGACATCACGATCCTGGGTGGTAATTGCCAATGCTTCAGCGGCCCTAGCTTTCCAGTACTTGTTAGTCATCTGCTTCGGTGCTAGTTCAAAGCCGAGTTTTTTTAGAATCTGATAGTGTTTATCATCCATTCGGTTCACTGTCCCAAGGAAAGGCAAGCAATCGCGGGAATCACTCCATTATCAAATTTGCCATGGGGGTATATCATATCAAAACAGCATCAGAATAGAGCCAATTATCACAAGAACGCCGCCAAGAGTTCCACCAAAAAGAAAAGTTACCAGACCAAGAAGAAATAGCACAAGAAGATTGTTCTGTAACTGAATTCTTGGAATGTTAAGAACACCGAATGTTGCGAGTGTCACTAGAGAGAGAATCACCAGCAGAATCCCAAGAAGTAAATTGTGTACAGCACCAAGGATTCCGATTAAATCTAAAGAGGGGAGAAAGGTGACTCCAACTCCTACATTTAGAAGGTAGAGAACACCAAACACAAATGACACAATTGCTCCAAAGATCACTAGAAACTGACCAACTAGGTAAGTATCAGATTGTTTTTTGGCGGTCATTTGTTTCTCCTGTGAATTTACTAGTTTCTAAAGATTAGCAGAAGTCCACCGAGTAGGATCATGAATCCTGCTAAAGTTCCAAGGCTCATTAGCCAAAGTAAGGGATTGAGCAGTATATTTCTGCTAACTATGAAGATACAGACCAACCCGAAAATAAAAACTAGCACTCCAGATTTGCCGACCTTCCAACTAACAAATCCACTGGCGTCAAACGCTAGCACGACCATAAGTATCAGAACGATTCCAAGAACTATCTCGAGTAATGAATTCATATCGATAGTACCTTGCAAGCTCCCGATTATCATTTGCAATCCCATAATGAACAATACTATTCCGCCAAGAACGATATATCCTTGAGCGGCACCTTCAGCACGGCATCCCATTTTTAAATTCTCCTTTTGAATGCAATTAATGACATTCTCCGTAAGGAGCATATTATACCTCCTATAAAGCCTTTCAGGATTCCAATCGTTTACCATAGGGTCATAGAAACCATCCAGCCCAGAGAGTTGCGGAATAAAATGAGTAGTTCGGAATGGATGAGGAGGTCCTTAGCCAGTTGCGAGGTTTCAATTGGAGTAGCAATGGTTTGTGATGGAGTGAAAGATAGAAAGAACAGGGAGAAGAGGAGGACCAGTGAAGACAATCTAGCTGTCATCGGTCCTTTGTTCCTCATCACCCCTTATATTCACCCAAACCATGCGTCAGAAAGGAGTGTTTACAACCAAATATTTCTCACCTTACGAATAAAGCTGATACCTACGGAAATACATCGGCAGCAGATAAGGTTCATCGTTATCGAAAGGACTACCCCTGTAATACATAGGGTTCTATTCCAAGAACTACTAGTTTCGATGTATCAAATGAGTCAGGGGTGGCAGCAACGAGATATCCAGACTATGATTCGCGAAGACAGGAAAGCCCTGTCAGACTTGAGCGAACTGAAGGAACAGTGATTATTGAAGGAAAGGCGTACCCAGCAAGGGAGGTTGTAGAAGCACTTGCTCAATCGGGGTATTCTGAAATCCGCTCAGAAGGAGATTCACTCGTTCTCGGTAGGAGGAAGATTGCACCGATTTACAAATCGCGACAAGAAAGGGCAATGTCAACTCTATGCCACGGAAGTCTATCATATTGCTGTCCTCTATCCAAACGTTGCTCTGAAAGGGACCGAGCGTTGGAAATACTTGGTCTGACCAATGATGATTACAAGCATCTCAAGAGTGATGCACATCATAAATTCCTAGATGCCTCCAAAGGAGGCTCACCGTCTGTCAATGATTGGGAACAGAGGCCACCTGAAAGAACGGCTAATCGACCAGCTTCAGACAGAGGATTTGGAGGAGATGACTATCGCAGAGATTTCGATGCACTAGATAGAGCACTTGAGTCTAGTCAGTCTACATCCAAGAATAGAACTCAGAGATGGGAAAGAGCACCAATTTCACCTCCAAGAACCTCACGTGATACGGGTTTCACAAGAAGCAGCAGTGCGAGCCCTTTCACCGATGTATCCATGGATGGTCGTCTAATGGATGAGATGCAACGGGCTACAAGAGAAGCTGCATCAGGAAGTACCTGTGGAATTGGAAATGACGCTAGTATCGAAGGAATTGGATCACTCTTCGCACAAGGTGAACTTAGTCCCTTTGCTGATGAAGCGCAACATGAAACCGGAAGGCTCAGTTTCTGCTTCTCCTGCGGAAGAACATTCGAGCCTAATACAAAGGTCTGTCCCTATTGTAGCGCACCCCAGTAGTGGATGAATCATTAGTAATTCCCAATTGCAGATTCTCTTCGCCGTGAATAATCTGCGGGGTAGTTGAACGTCGTAATGATTCTCTCAATGCCAGCATCTTTTGCCAAAGCCTTCAACTCTTGTACTTGATCGAGAGAGGTAACACCCCACCTGAAGAGAGATGCACAACCACCGCGTCGTGTGAATTCATTTGTAAAGTAAAGCGATTCAACCAGGTCAGTGTATTCGTTTGTTCCCTTAGCTGGAAGTAGAGGGGACCATGGGAAGAGATTGATGAGTACATTTCCCGTTGTTTCACCAATTTTCGCATAATCATATCCATATTCGCTCTTGGCGCCTTCTGAGAGACCAGTTTCAGGATCAAGAAGAACTTCGACTGCTAGCCTGAGTGGTTCTTCGCGTTCAGTTGCCTCATCAGCCTCACGAGCTGCACCCTGAAGAATGGTCAATCCCTCGTTGACTTTATCGCTTCTCCACTGGTGCCACTTCGCATGGTATTCGGGATTTTCAGTAATGTAGGCATAAGTCAGACGATTGGGCTCTTGATTAACCAGAGGCGCAAAATCATTGCGGCAGCGATCGCAAAAACAAAAATGGTCGCGGATGAATCCAGTCCCAAATAAGAGAATCTCTTCAATAGGATATGATCCAATCTCCTTGATGACTTCAGCACTATATTCCCAGAACTCGGGTCTATTTGGGCAAATCTGATGCTCCATTTTTTGACCTTTGTCGGTCATGGTGATGTATTTCGGATCCTTTGCAAAGTAGGTGTCTGTGTACATGTCCATGCCAATGACTGCCTTTATACCCAAGGCATGTGTGAGTTCAACCCATTCTTCGAAGAATTGAACATGCTGCGCCAATACTGGTGCGGTTCTACTTTTATACATAGCATGTCCTGTCGGACCCTTTCCAACCATACCGACACCATCCATGTAAGAGGCGTAGGTTGACAGGAATTCCTTTGCGGACATTTCAACATCATCAGGTTTCAGAAGGATGACCATTTTCTGCATGAAGAACTCACGGTAGTTCAGTTTCATAGTGTAGAGCCCCGTCGCTACTTGTGGAAATCTTATGGATGTTAGGTTGGTTCTAGCTCGGCGTTCGCTAAAAGGGTTTCTTCGTCGTCCTCATTGCTAGCTAGAAGAACTGGTCCAATGTTGTGAATCCCATCAAGCCTTCAAAATCTAGTCCAACTGCGTCCAAAACCTGTCCAAAGACGGATTTTAGGGTATCAATGTACTTATCCTTGTCAATCCAAAAGCCTCGCTTCTTCGCAATGGAAACAGGGAGCACCCCTTCGCCATCTTTGGTCTTGATGTATTCAATTAGCGAGCCTGCACCTACTTCTTCTTCGCACATCATTGCCGCACGCACGTGTTGAGGTTTTACGTTGCCGTAGGATTCCAGAGACTTCGTCAATTGTACTCGGAAAGCAAGTTCATCAGGAGTATACTCTTCTGTTTTCCCCTCTAAACGGTCTATAACTCTGTAAACGATCATTCTGATTTCATCACGAGCAGCTTCAAAACCTTCGGCATTGTCAACCTTTGCAAGGACCTCAAGCATCTCGCGAAATGCATTCTGTACAAAAAGAGGGGTATTTCGCTTCTTTCCACTGAGTCCCTTGACTTCAACATATCCGGAATCATAAACTCCAATGTAGTTCTTCTTTCTGTCAGACAGCGCCACATACTTGTAGGTTTTCTCTGCTTCAAGATCAATGCCTAATTCTTTGCTGGACCACTTGATTAATTCCTGTTGTTGTTCTGTAGAAGGATCGTCAAGAAATACAGAATCTGTATCTCCGTATAGGACCCGAACACCCATTGATTCGGCCTTCTCTTTCAAACGGATAATGGCGTTTCGCCCATATGCCGTTACGCTCTCAGCAGCAGGCATACAGAATAACTCAAAATGTTGAGCACCTGTAACGCCATAGCTATTGTGAACTATGATTCCGTTGGTTGCAACAAACAAGCCATTCCCTGTTTCCAAGTCATAGGTTTCTTCAAGCGCATCATTATCTTCAATCGATCGAATTCTCACTGGACGAGTGCCTTTGAAGTCAATATTTCCACGCCCATGCCGTCTATACTTCAAACCCTTTGTTTCAACCACACGATAGATAGAATCATCACAATGAAGTGAAGCATGTCTACCGATTGCACCCAATAGAGTCAATATATCATAGGCCAATTGTGAACTTGCTGTAGTGTAACGCCTCTCCCCACGGCGATTGAAATTTCCATCGCCTTTGAAGTATGAGTCTAGCAACACTTTGGCTCGGTCAATATCCAACAAGTAGAGAGGGAGTTTCTTGTTCTTCGAACCCTTTCCACATAATTGCTCAATAACTGCTGCAAGTACTTTGGAGTGGACAACATGATCCTTTTCGGAATACACTGCAAATGGTAGATTCATCCTCTGAAGAAGAGAACCTATTTCATTGAAATGGATTGAATTTACTTGTTCATACTGAGAAATGGATATTCTATTGATACCTGCGTGTCCTTCTGACATATACCATCCAAGAAATGTGAAGAAATCATCATTCAAATCGATGAGTATATTCTGCCATTTTCCAGCTTCTTGCCACCTTCCACTAGATTCAATCAATTTAACATAGAAAGGCATAGTGATTGAAGCATGCTGACGGATAGTAGCTCGTGCTGCTGGTGACAAATCAGCCCATCTAGCACGATACAACTTGCTTCCCTTTGAATAGCGGAATTCGTTATTGATTAGAGTAATCAGAGGATTATCAGTTTGCTGGGTTTTTCTGTAGGAGAACTTCTTGTAATCGTTTCTTTTGACTCCAATGTGAATAGTTTCAGAGGGTATGATGTCAGGGATGAATAACTGATTTGGGGGTGATGATGACAGAGGGGTTCTCTCAAGCAGTAGAAGGTCATCATCCACTTCAAGATCTTCAGCAGCAACATACTCAATGCTCAGAGGGATTTTCGCAATTGCATCCCGTTCGTTTCGTGTATGCTTCGGTCTAAGTCTTGGGATTACATGGTTATTAGTACACCTAATACTTCGACCATCACGTAGACGGATATTGAGAGTTTTTGATTTTCCACTTGCTTGGAACCCCACAATGGGAACAAAAATGGGTTTTCCAAAAGAGGGTGATCCCCACTCATTATCGATACTGAGGATATCAAGATGGTTCCAATCATCTTGAAGAGAACCGATG
>CAYMLT010000025.1:0-19988 GCA_964391265.1 uncultured archaeon | reverse complement strand
CCTTGCCACCAATCAATGTATTGAGAGTAACAAACACTCCTGATTTTTCTAGTAGGTGCTTGGGTGTGTCGTTGGGGATTGTTGGGACTGGCATTCCCGAAACAATGCTATCAACTGTTTTTCTAGCTAATTTGACCAAGAACTCTCCATCTGCATCAGAATACGCATTATTCAAGATACATCAACTCAATTCCAATGAAATCCATCTTCGGTTATGTTTTTGGGTTTAGAGAAGTGATCTGACCGGAACGGTTCCAACATTGCCTGGCCCAACCAAAAACTTCCCTTTATTGAAAACAACCTTACCTCCAACGATTGTTATTTCAGGCTTGGCACGTACCTTTCTTCCTTCAAAAGGTGTTATCCTTGCATTTGAATGGAACTCGCTGCCCATGATTGTCCACTCCTCTTTGCCAACTACTACAAGATCTGCATCATATCCTTCACTTAAGACTCCCTTTCCAACAAGGCCAAGAATTCTTGCAGGTCCTGAACAACACACTCGAAGATATTCGACCCATGAGAGTCTTCCCTCAAGAACTTCCGTGAGCATCAACGGCACAGTAGTTTCAAGACCAGGTATTCCGGATTGTGCCTGAAGGAAAGGTTTCAGCTTTTCTTCAGATGTATGTGGAGCATGATCTGACGCTACAATGTCAACCCCGCACTTACTGAGTAACTCTCTCAGAGCTTCATTGTCATATGGTGAGCGTAATGGTGGAAGCATTTTTGCTGTCCCATCTTCATTGCTGAAGTCTGCTCCCGTTAGGAGAAGATGGTGCGGAGTGACCTCTGTGGTGAGTCTTTCCTCTGCTCTATTCTTTGTGATTAGGCGAGCAGCTGTGGCACAGCTAACATGACAGATATGCAAATGCGCCTCCTCATCAAGAGAATGAAATGCCTCAATGAACTTGGTAACTGAATTTACTTCACTCTCACAACTGTGTAGTTCAAAAAACTCCTCTACAGAATCCACCGTTGTCCCAGGCTTGGTGTCATCTGGATGTACAAGCAATGGTAGCTTCAAACTAGAAGCAAAGCGCAGGCAATCTTTGATTCGCTTATCATCATAGACTACATCTTTATCGAGAGGTGAATGAGGGTATACCTTCAAGCCAAGAAGATTCTTTGCCATATCCACATCAAACTCAGAGATATCATTCGGGATTCCTGCGTAGAATCCGACATTCACATATCGCCCCTCACGCGCCTTCTGTATCTTTGATTGCAGACTTTCCCAATCCAGAGTTGGAGGACTAGAATTCGGCATGTCAACAACTGTTGTTATGCCACCAGCGGCTGCAGCTTTGGTCCCCGAATAGTAATCTTCCTTGTTGGATTGGTTTAGATCGCGCATATGAACATGAATATCGATTGCACCTGGGAGAATGATCTTATTCTTGCAACTGATTACCGTATCCGCTTCAGGCTCCTGCCCCAGTTTGTAAATGCCTTCTATCTTCCCTGTTTTTATGCCTACAGCTCTCTGGTACTCTCTTCCTTCTACGATAATAGTCCCATATTTTAGTAGCAGGTCTATAGCCATTGCCTATCAACGCCGTTGTGGCGAGTAGGTCTTCTCTACTCACCATCTTCAGGAATCTTAAATTTATTAGATACAAAGCGTGTGAAGTCTGTTGCGCTTATAATTCCGACGAGCGAATTACCCTCTCCAGTAACAGGTAATGCATTTAGTCCTGCGTCCAACATCATAGATGCGGCTTCGGCGATAGAAGTGCCAATAGGAACAAGTGGCGGCTGCTGCCTCATTGCATCTACAACACGCAGGTGTCGAATCTGGTTGGATCTGTGCTTATCTGGAACTTCCGAACTGAACTTGGCCATTGCTTCTGCAACCATTCTCTCGGTTAAAAGCCCCAGGACTCTTCGTCCATCAACAACGGGCAAACCGGAATAGCCGCCATTCAGCATCTCTAATCTTGCCTTTACAAGGCGTTCAACCGGATTCACTACAAGCAAATCTTCGGTAGTCATAAGGCTATCAACTGGTATGTCGGTGAACTTTTCCATCAGTAGAGTAAGTTCCTTCTTTGTAATGATGCCAACCAATTTTCCTTGATCATCAAGTACAGGGCAACCACTCATTCCACGTTCAACCATCAACTGAGCAACCTCTCTGACGTCATCATTTATCGAAACAGAAATCACAGTGTCGCTCATAGCACTGGACACATGGAGCCTCCCAATAGACACAGCTACGACCTTGCTTACACCAAGTCTGTCTGCTATGTCTGCATAGGTCAATATGCCGATAACTTCTCCATCACTAACTACAACTAATCTATCAGTGTTTTTCTTGTCAAGGAGTTCGAGAGCATAGGGTAGTCTCTGGTCCTTATCGATTGTCACTGCTTCTACCATAATTTGATTTACTTCCAAATAAGAGCCTCCTGCAATATACTAATGTTGTAACTGTCTAATAAAACTGAACAAATAGGATTATTCTCTGCACGAATCGCAGAGGTATCGGCCATCCTCCAAGACCAGACTAGTCGAGTACTCACCACAGAGGTCGCATACACCTCCATGCTCGAACATCTCATCTTCTTCGTCTTCGAGGTCGTTTGATTCACTTTCGCTATTTTTAAGCCTAAGAGATTCAACGAGAAGGTCAATGAGTTCTGGGGACCATTTCAAAATATCCCTGGATGTGATTATACCTGCGAGAGAGTCATTCTTAAGAACAATAACTCTTCGAATGTTGCTTCGTGCCATTATCCGCATTGCTTCTGTGAGACCTGTATTTGGACTCACATATAACAAGGGAGAGCTCATAACATCGCGAGCGTGTGTCGTATTCACATTCTTGCCACCAGCAATGACACGACGAACAATATCTGCCTCTGTAATAATACCCACTGGGCGTTCTTGGTCCACTATCACGATTGAACCTAGGTCCATTGTATCCATGAGTTTCGAAACTTCAAGAATCGAGGCATCAGGCGGCATTGTTACAACATTTACCGACATGATATCTCTCACAGACATTGAGTGTGCTGAATCAGACATTGGTAGCCCTCCAGCGGTGGAATGCTGGCCGACGTTTCAGGCCCGGCATTTATTCTTAAATGTGTCTGTAGGTTGTTTTACCAGAATCAAGACTCAATCCACCACTATTCCTCCACCTGGTGGGAGGACCCGCATTATGTCCTCTTGTTGCATCTGATCCACCAAGTATCTCTGCTCTTCAGGTAAGATTCGTTTCAGAGCGGCTGAAATGTCCTTTACTAGTTGTCCCTTCTTATCAGCAGCTGGCTTCACTTTTACAAACACATCACATTTGGTTTCTACTGCAGCAATTGGCCCTGACATTGGTATTACCTGATCGTCTTCAATGATTAGGCCTACTCCAAGATTGATTGGCACATTTCTGATGTAGTTCTTTGTACCATACATCATAACAGATCCAGCGGGGAGGTATTCTCCCGAAGGTGGTGTAAAACTTACTTGTTCTGGTGATAGCCAATAGGCATCTCCACCAGAGAAACCATCCTGCCAAGCTCTTGAGAAAGTGACCGCAAATTGAGCTGCTTCTTCAAGTGTGACTTCACCAGGCTCTTTATCCGGGACCTTGACTACCACATATGGGGCTCCATGTACCGATGCATGCAGAAACACATCATTTGCCTCCATCTGTTTCTTGGCTAATTGCTCGTTGCTCTTAGCATCTCTACCTCCAAGGACAAGGAATCCCTCGCTCGAGATGAACCATCTGTATTTCTCATACCAACGCTTTTTCCTGTACTTGATAGGAGCCTTCTTTGCTGCTGGTTCGACAAAACTAGCATCTAGTTTCTCTAATTTTTCTCGAGTCTTGGCTATCTGTGCTTCGGCTCCTTTGACCTTTGCACGGGATTTCTTGGCAACGTCATAGGATTTGGATGCATTATCTTGTGCATTCAATCTTATGTCCAACGAAACTGGAGTGTCCTGAAGATTGACAATAATCTCGGCCTGAGATGGAATGACCTTCTCGATCATTAGGGCAGTTGCATTTTCTTTTGCTTTTCCGTCCTCGATGGTCTTCATAATATTCGACCATGGAAGACCCTTTGCCCTGGCGCTACTGACTGTTTCAAGTACATCTTGTACAGTCTGAAATTGGTTGTATATCAAATCACCTTTCACGCGCTCCTTCTCTGCTTTTTCAGTTAGTAACGTTATGCCCTCTTTCTGTTTCTCAATTATCTTCTGCAGTTTCTTTCGTTCCTTGTCTAATGCACTCTGTTCGACTTCATCTTCCTGTTCTGTTTCGGACACTCCAAAGAACTCATCAATCGCCTGACTAAAGCTATCAAAGCATTTGCTGGTCAGTTCATGAAACATCTCGAATTCGAAGGGCGTGAATGATACGAGTTGCGATTCATACTCATCTTCATCATCTTCAGGATCAAAGTCCTCCACGATACATGGCTTAGTCGCGCCTTCCTTGACTTTTTGAACAAACTTCTGTAGTCCTGCTTCCAGATCATCCATATCTTGATCAGTCAAGCTTTCTGCCTTTCTACTGGATGCAATTCCCGCAAGTGCACATATTTCCTCGCAGCTCTGCGAATCGAGATTAAGTCGTGATGATAATGTTCGGACCATGTTGGCTTCTGAGTCACTTAGTAATTCTCTTAGACTGTAGTCCTCGGTTGTAAGAACATCCACTCCCCTCTGAGGTGGGAACACATACTGTGCCCTAGGTATGATATCTCTGTCGCGCATTCTCTTGTAGTGTTTCGCAACAAAGATCATGTCAGTGGGATCTAACAGGAGGAGGTTTCCATTTCCGAAGAACTCTGCTACAAGTTTGTGGGAACTCTCCTCATCCCCTACTTCGAAGATAATAATCCGATCCAGATCGTGTTGTTTTATTGAGAGTATCCTTCTATCGCGAAGGTACTTTCGGAGGGTTGTACAGAACTTTGAAGGAACTCGTGGAGCAACTCGACGAAACTCCGTTAGATGCGAACGTGACCCTGGTTGTATCAGGAGTTGCGAGTTGCCTCTGGTTGGCTGATAGAGCTTAAGCACAAAGACATCCCCATACTGATAGATATTCTTGATAAATGCCCCTTCTGCGGTCTCTTTCAATTCAGGCAATATTATCCTGATGTCTACGTTGCTCATTGATGATTTCATGACAACTCCTTCAACTAACCGAGCGTTTTATAACATGTCGATTGCCGTCAACCAGTCACAGGCATTGGTGATAATGATGGAAGTGCTCCGTAATATCTTTCAACGAATGTTTGGTCACTGGGCCAAAAGTCCAAATGACCAACAGTATTATGTTAAGATTCTTTTTGCTATCATAAGTGGTGTTGCCTGTGCAGCTGGAGGACAAGCATTCGCTGGTATTCGAGGATTGATGCTAGGTCTTCTGATTTACGTTCTGAGTATCTATGTAGTTGTCTATCTCCTTGAAATCGATCCCGAGGACCTTGGTGGACGACAGAAGCTTATCACTGGAACTCTACCTTCATACCTCCTTCTCTGGGTATTGCTTTGGACAATCTTCTACGCCTTCACCCTTCCTGCAAGCATTCTGGAAGGACTTGCGATGGTGTTCAGAACCGGATTATTGTGAATCTCACATCAATATTAGGTTTCTTTAATAAATTACTCATTATTTTATAACATTCCCTATCTAATCTAATTCTATACTTGCAGAATTCACAGAAATTGACGCTTCCATTGCGAATCACGCAACATTTAATAACAAAAGCCTACACAAACGGAGTGTTATGCCAAAGGGACTAGATGATTTGGACCGCCGTCTCATACGCATATTACAGCGTGATGCACGGACTCCTTTCACCCATATTGGAAGGGAACTGGAGGAACCAGATACGACGGTACACTTCAGAACCAAAAGATTAGCTGAGAAGGGTATTGTGAGCCGATTTGCTGCTCTCGTACGACCAGAAGCACTGGGGTATAACGTTGCAGCACTTGTACGAATTGAAATCGGGGGTCACATACTTCCCGACATTAGCAAGGATAGAACTGCAACTTTTGCTGAAGAACTAGCAGAGGCTGAGCATTATATCTGGGTGGCAGTTGAAGCACCTATGACCATCCATGCATTGATGATCGGCGAATCCTCAGAAGATCTTGAACGTAAAAAAGAAGAGCTCGGCAAATCCCCAGATATTGTAAACGTGTCAATAATCTCTCTATCAACTGTAGTGAAAGGCTGGGAGATTAGCGGCAGACCCGACTGAGAGATGAATGTACATGAACAAGCTTCGAACTGGCATTCCCGGACTTGATGACCTACTCGACGGTGGCATACCAGAGGGTAGCACTACTCTTCTCTCAGGCCGCTCTGGATCTGGCAAAACAATCTTTGGAATGCAATACCTCTACAATGGGGCATCCCAATATGATGAACCCGGTATTCTGGTCACCTTGGAGGCCCGTCCAAACGACCTGCGTGCTGAAGCACTCCAATTTGGGTGGGACCTGAGTGATTTAGAAAAAGCGGACAAACTAACTATAATCGATGCGGCATCCAGTAAAGCTGGTCTTCCAACATCAGAGAAATTTGCATTGAAACGCGGATTCGATATGGAAGCCCTTGCTGAAGCAATTTACAATGCCATAGAAGATACAAAAGCTAAGCGCCTTGTTCTAGATAGCATTTCGGGCCTTACACTGAGATTCAATGAACCATCAGAAGTCCGACGTGAATTGTATAGAATCAGTGCTCTACTCAATGAGCTGAAGGTTACATCTCTATTCATCGGAGAAGTCGATAATCCCTCTACACAGAGCCGAACTGGTGTTGAGCAATTTGTCGCTCAGGGATTTATCACTCTGAACCTTCGGGAGAATGATGGCGGCATTGATCGCGATCTACTAATCTGGAAGATGCGACTTACCCCTCATAGTATGAAAAAACATCCCTATGTTATTGGTGATAAGGGAATTCAGGTCAAGACAGGCGCAACCAAGCCTAAACGATAGACCACTAAATGAATGCTAACAGCTGTACTAGCAGGTAACCCACCAGAAGAAATGGAATTAGCGGTATTGGTCTATCATCAGGTTCAACCTGTTTCTTTCTGTATAGAATTCCAATTATGAACATGACCAAGAGTGGTACAAGAACTCCAAGTATTCCTTCGAATACTACATCTCCGAGCTGGCCAAACTCAAAACCCGGACTGATACAAGCCACGAGCAACACGGTCTTTGCATCAGCTCCCCCTATAGCCCCCCTGTAGAATAGCGGAATCGTAAATAGGAATGCTATAGATATTGCAACAAGGTGGAGGTATATCTGGTTCAGAAGATGTCCTGTAACAACACCAGTCAACAATCCTATCATTAGTGCCATAGCCACAATATCATTCGGCACCCTTCTTGTCTTGATATCCATTGTACTGAACATCACTAACAAAGCAGCAGCAAGACCAAACGCGATCAGTCCTTGGGCAGTTATTTCTAGTACCATTTCTCCCACTCTGGTTCTTGTATCTCCTCAATATAGGTATTGACGGTAAGACAAATTAAGGGCCTCTTGGCTCGACAACCTGTGCGAGGGGATATATTCCCCATACAATTCAAGCATGAAGGAATGAAGCCATGAAAGATCCATTTCAAGTGATTCATGATACAACATTCCGTCTTCTCAAGATGGCTGCAACCAAGCTCCCAAAAGATGTTGAAGGAGCCTTGAGAGCAGCCTATGATAATGAGACAAATGAGACGGCAAAGACACAGCTTGGTGCAATCCTCACTAACATAGACATAGCTGAGGGTGGGATTCCAATGTGTCAAGATACAGGAATCATGATTTTCTACATAAAGGTGGGCGATAAGTTCCCATTCATTGGTGAGATTAAGAGTGCACTCGAGAAGGCCACAATCAAAGCTACTGCTGAGGTCCCACTACGACCTAACGCGGTGAACCCCATCGTTGGTGGCAACTCTGGTAACAACACTGGTAAGAAAATCCCCTGGATTAACTGGGAGATTGTAGATGGTGATTCCCTTGAGGTCACTGCTTTCCCAAAGGGTGGTGGTAGTGAGAATGTCAGCATTGTTGGCATGCTCAAGCCCGGAGTTGGTCTGACTGGTGTGAAGAAGCTTGTTGTTGATAATGCGATGAGCTACATGGGCAAAGCCTGTGCACCTAATATTATCGGCATTGGAATTGGTGGAGGAGCTGATATTGCCATCAAGATAGCCAAGCAACAATTACAGCGTCCACTTGATGACTCTCATCCAGAGCCAGAAGTTGCTCAGATTGAGAAAGAGATTTTTGAGGCCATTAACACAACTGACATTGGTCCAATGGGTCTTGGAGGAAAGACCACTGTGTTAGGTGTCAAGGTTGACTATGCAATGCGTCACCCAGCAAGCCTACCAGTGGGTGTGGCTGTGCAGTGTTGGGCCGCTCGCAGGAGCACTGCTGTAATTACCAAGGACTTGGATGTCACATACATTACACATCCTGTGGAGGGAAACTAAATGGCTGAATATCATCTTACAACTCCAATATCTGAAGAAGATGCTCGAAAACTGAAGACTGGTGATATTGTCTATGTTTCTGGAGAGCATGTCTATACCGCTAGAGATGAGGCACACGAACGTGCACTTCACATGTACGAGAAGGGCGAGAAACCTCCAGTAGATTTCGCGGGGAGTGTCATCTATCACGTTGGTCCAGTTGCCTGGCAAAAGGACGGTAAGTGGAAGATTGTTTCCGCCGGTCCTACAACAAGCATTCGAATGGAGCTCTTCGAGGATGATTTCCTTCGCAAATACAAGGCTCGAATATTAGTTGGCAAGGGTGGCATGGGTGCAAAGACCCTGGCTGCGCTCAAGGAAGTTGGCGCTGTCTACTGTAGTTATACCGGTGGATGTGGCGCACTTGCGGCGAAAGGGCTCAAGGAGGTCCGTGCATATCTTTGGGACGACCTTGGAATGCCTGAGGCACTCTGGGTCATCACAGCGGAAGAGTTCGGCCCTCTGCTGGTCACCATGGACTCTCATGGCAACAGCATGCATGATGAAATGGACAAGCGAGTAGCTGCCAACAAATCTGCTGTATATGCCAAGATTGGCATAAAAGAGTAAAAAGTCAGTTGAATGCCTCTGTCTAGTTTGTGACAGAGGCGCTATTTCTCCCGTTTGTCCTCAAAAATATCATCTAGCATTTCTTTTGCTGATTTAGTATCCGGAGCCGGTTTGGGATTATTTCTATTCCACAAGTAGAGAGTAATTACTGCTCCAACTGCGAACATACTTCCTGTGAGGGGCAACCAGATACTATAGTCTGAGAAGAGTGGAATGTATTGGAGCACCGTTTCTGTGAGGTATACATAACTCGTATTCCAGAACTCTATGATTTGAGTCACATTCTGGATGACCGTTTCTGTGAAAGTCACATTCTGGGTCACTGTGACATTCTGGATGATAGTAGTTACTTCTGGGACAATCGCAAAGACTGGAAGAGATGTGGTGTTTCCACTCCAGACGCTCATCGTAACTGTTGAACCTCTAACGGGGGATGAAACCTGAAGATCAAGCGTATCATAGGGATAATTTACTGTCAAAATCGTTACATTGTCAAACCACAATCGATAGGTAGAGAACACTATATCATTATGCTGAAGTCGGATATCCAAGAAAGATGCAGATGTATTCGTCTGAACAATCAAGGTATTCCACAATGGTGTTACATTGAATGTATCAACCTTGAAATAATCCGGCCCATCATTGAAAGGTTCGTCAACTGTGGCCCATGAGCAGTTCTCTGGAAGTTCATCCTGAGGAATAGTGTTCTCAAATGAATCAAATGTTTCATCTGCAGATACCGGTAGCGGAATGATTGCAACTTGAATCAAAATCAAGACAAACAGCAGGATGAACCTGAATCTCATTTAGGAACGCATCTCCCCTACTAATGCATGTTCAATTATAATTTAAGTCATCAGAACGGAGTAATGGAATGAGGACTGTTTTCAATCAAGAGAATGATATTCGGCTTCTACACTAGGGGTATAACTTGATGGATCTATCCACTACCATCGAATATATTCTGTGATACTATTTCATTCTAGCCGCCTAATGCAGTCATCTGTAGTGTCATTCCATATCCTACTACGATAAACAGCACTAACATTGCTAGAAGCAGTATCAAATCTTCTTTTCCCATATAACAAGCTCCCAATGACTTCGCCTTCCGAGTCGAAATCTATGAAAACTATATTCTTTTACACTAAAAACTATTTTCCATTCAGCATGATTGGGCGCCAAATTGCGTTTTCCATGTGAATCAGGTGAGTTCTCAAAATTGACCCCAAACAGTAACTCTTAAACGGAGGCCAAGACTCGGCGACGCCACAGGAACAACTCCATTGGAGGACAGCTATTGGAACACCTTCCCCACAAGACAATATTGTGTGATGTACTCGTTATTGGTGCAGGCGGCGCTGGTTGCCGTGCAGCTATCGAGGCTTCAAAGCACAATCTTGACGTTATTATGATTAGTAAAGAGCTCGTCGGTAAGGCTCATACTGCCATGGCCGAGGGCGGTTACAATGTATCACTTGGAAACGTTGATCCAGGCGATGATGTAGACACACACTTCAAAGACACAATCGTCGGCGGAAATTATCTCAACAATCAGAGACTCGCAGAGATCCTTGTTGAGAATGCTGCTGAACGTATCTACGACTTGGAGGAATTTGGAGCGGTGTTCGATAGGACTCCCGAGGGTAAAATCGCACAGAGACCCTTCGGTAAGCAGTCATGGCGAAGAACAGCCTACGCATCGGACAGGACCGGTTCTGAGATCATGGTCACGCTCGTAGAGGCAATCAGAAAGGCCTCCGTGCGAGTGTTTGATGAGGTGTTTGCAACCAAACTCCTCCTCACAGATGGTAAGATTGCTGGAGTCACTGCGGTCGACCTGAAGTATGGTGATTATCTCGTGTTCCGTCCCAAGGCTGTCGTCATGGGTACTGGTGGCGCAGGTCGAATCTTCAGTGTGACCAGTAATGCTCAACTTGACGTCGGTGACGGTTATGGAATGGCCTACGAGGCTGGCGCAGAACTCATTGACATGGAAATGATTCAGTTCCATCCGACTGGAATGGTCAAACCTGAATCCGCACGTGGTCGACTTGTTACAGAAGCGGTTCGTGGTGAGGGAGGGATTCTCCTGAACAACAAGGGCGAGCGATTCATGAACAAATACTATCCTCAGGTAATGGAACTGGCGGGCCGTGATCAGGTTGCACGTTCCATCATGACAGAAGTGCTTGAAGGTCGCGGTTCCCCTGATGGCGGGGCCTACCTAAGCATCTCGCATTTGCCACACCAGATTATCGAGTTCAGACTTGAGAGCATGATTGAGCAGTTCGAAGATGCTGGAGTCGATATTCGCCATGAGCCAATGGAAGTATCCCCCACAGCACATCATTTCATGGGTGGCATCAGGATAGACACTAACTCTCAGTCATCAATACCCGGTGTCTACGCTGCAGGCGAGTGTACTGGTGGTGTTCACGGTGGTAACCGACTTGGAGGAAACGCTCTTGCTGATACTCAAGTCTTTGGAGCACTTGCAGGTGGAAATGCTGCAAGGTATGCCAAGGACAACGAACGACTTGGAGTCGACAGAAAAGAGATACAAGAAGAATTCGCGCATCTTGAGGCAATGTTAATACGAACTGAGGGAGTTTCTCCATCAGATGCTCGAGAGGAGCTAACAGAGCTCATGTGGAATAAGGTCCAGATATTCAGAAATGAAGAGGACATGGCTTACGCAGTAAAAGAGCTTAGGCGCATCCAGAAAGAGGTCGTTCCGAAAATCAAGGTGGATGTGAACGAAAAACGCTTCAACCCAGGCTGGCACCAAGCTCTGGAATATGAGCACATGATCAAGACTGCAAGAATGGTCGCTGAGGCTGCCCTCATGAGGAAGGGCAACAGAGGGGCACACTTCCGGACTGATGCCGACCCCAATGATAAGGGCTATTACAATATCGTTATTCGCAAGGGCGAAGACGGCGAGATGGAACTACGAAAGGAAGATGTGGTAGTTACCAAGATTGAACTGCCTTGAGGAGGACCAAAAAATGGCAAAGACATTCAAAGCAAGTGTGCAGCGCTACAATCCCGACAAGGATGATGCACCCTATTACCAAGAATTCGATGTTGAATACGAACCTGGGATGACCGTCCTCGATGTGCTACTCTACATTCAGGACAAACACGACTCAAGCCTTGCATTCAGATGGGAGTGCAGAGGTGGGCAGTGTGGTTCATGTGCCGTAAAGGTTGATGGTACAGCACGAATTGCATGTAGAACTAAGGCTGAACCTGACCATACTATGGTCCTCGAACCCATGGAAAAGATGCCCGTCATCAAGGATCTCGTCTGCGATATGGCTCAGACCACCTACAGAATTCGTCGAATTCGCCCTTATGTTGCTCGTGACAAGCCTGCTCAAAGGCCCGAGATCATTCATTCCGAAGAGATTGAGAAGGTCCGTGAAATTCGCAAGTGTATCGAGTGCAGTGCATGCCTGTCCAACTGCCCAATCGTTCACGAGACCTGGGAATACCCCGGTCCAATGATCATTCGACAGATTGCACGACTTGAACTCGACCCGCGAGACGTGGAAGACCGTATTGCCATGGCAATGAATGAATCTGTCTACAGCTGTACAACATGTAAGATGTGCACAGACATCTGTCCAAAGAAGATAGACATCCCCAAGTTAGCAGTTGAGCTACTCCGTGCAAAGGCTGTTGATGCCGGCTATGCGCTTGCAGAAGGCCAGCAAGCCTTCCTTGATAGCGTTAATGAAACTGGACGTGCTGTTCCAGAGAAGGACAAAGGTCTCTTGCACGGTCTTGATACTGAGGAGTTCCTTGTTGATAATCCAAGGGGACGAGTCGGTTTCTTCACAGGTTGTCTGATTGACTACCGGATGCAGAGTACTGGAAAGGCACTCATCGAGGTGCTCAACCGCAACAATGTAGACGTGATTGTCCCAAAGGAGCAGTGGTGCTGTGCAAGTCCTGCCTTCAGAACCGGGGACCTCAAAACAGCTCACGCAGCAGTTGACCGTGTCACAGAGATATTCGAGACTGCCATGGAGAAGTACAACTTTGATATTGTGGTTGTTGCTTGCGCAGGTTGCGGTAAAACACTCACAGAGGACCACCGACCATACATAGAAGAGAAGCGCGGTACGCCTCCAAGGTTCAAGGTTTATGATTTGTCCAAGTATATGATGGATATCATTGGAAAGGAGAACATCATACCGCCTAAGGGTCAGATAGATCTCAAGGTCACCTACCATGAACCCTGCCACCTCGGCAGAGGTCAGCATGTCTATGGTGAGCCAATCGAACTCCTGAAACTCATCCCTGGTGTGGAGTATATTGACGATCCGATGAAGAATCGTTGCTGTGGTGCTGGTGGTGGAGTTCGTGCTGGAAAGCGTGACCTCTCACAACAGATTGCTCTTACAAAGAAGGAGTACATCGAGGCCACTGGTGCAGACATGGTCACGACCGAGTGTCCGTTCTGTACCATTCAGATCAACGATATGATGAAAGATTCCCCAAGTGGAATGAAAGTTCGTTACATCCCAGATCTACTTGCAGAGTCCTACCGAAAGGGCGACAAATAGTTAAATGAGAGAGGTTTCGGCCTCTCCCTTTCATTCTTTTTCTTCTACGGTAGTATCGCACAAACACCAAATAAACAGACAAATGAAAGCTTCGATATAGATATTGACACAATTAACATATTCATGCCTTTAATCGCGCCTTCAGAAACTCGATTGATCTCCTGAGTGCAAGATTGGCAGCCTCCGGCCGATATGCGGCGGTCACGTTTTCTTCAATGAACCAATGAGTCGTGTTCGGATAAGTGTAGAAATCAAACTCTACTTCTGCATCAGAAAGACGTTTCTCAAATTCCTCACGATAATCAGCAGGTTCCCACTCTTCTGTTTCAGCAAAATGACATTGAATCGGAATATCGAACGAATCGAATGTTCCTCCTCCAACACCATAGAATAGCACCACTGCACCGATATCATCAGTTCTTTTCTGAGCCAGGTCGATAGACAACCAAGCTCCCAATGAAACTCCAAGGACGCCGATTCTATCACCAATGACATCAGGATGTTGTTTCAGAAAATCAACTGATTTTGTGAGTAGTTCGCCGGTCCTTCTCATATCCAATGCATCTCTAAGGTTCGTTGCTTCATCATTTGACTTTGCCACTTCTCCATTGTAGTAGTCTGGAACAAATACTACAAATCCTTCTTTTGCTAACTTATTAGCCAAGGACTTAAAGAACTCATTAAGTCCCCACCATGCATGCACAATTAGCAAACCTATTCCTGATTTCTGATTGGGACTTGCCAAATACCCGTTCAGCCCCTCTAAATCCACACTTGACATTGATACCATTCTCTTCCTCTGATGCATTTATGCGAATTCCATTACATTGGACACATCAAAATCTTGGTGAATCATACCACTCTGAGCCAAAAAACTTTCCCTCTCCATTCCTATTCTAGCCAGTCCCAATTCGCACTCCTGCCATTATTTGGCTATCAAAAAATGATGTATTTTCTACAGACACAGTCAACTTGAAATAGATTCCAGCCCCCCTTTGAGTAGGCGCGTGGAATGGCTACAATCCTAATGAAGCTGTCAGAAGGAAGAGGTGCACATCAATACAACCGCTGGATCCAGCTCCTTACGCTTAGACAAGACACGGCGATGAAGAACTATATCCTCCAAAACCTGCTTCCGCGAAGAGGAAGTATGCTTGATGTGGGGTGCGGAACTGGTAGTCTGCTTATCGAAGCGGGAAGAAGAGGAGTCAGGGGAGTAGGTATTGACATGAATAGCTCAATGCTTTTCATTGCGCGGAACATGACTGATAAGAGAAATCTTGGCCGGCGGATCAAATTTCAGGTCGGAAATGCTACGGACCTGGCTCTTCCTGAGGACGAGTTCGACCTGGCAATAAGCACTTTGATGATTAGCGAGCTACAGCCAGATGAGGTTCAACAGTTTATCATGAACGTAACACGAACTGTAAAGCCCGGGGGAGTCGTGGCGATTGGTGGTGAAGGGATACCGCGTGGCGTCTTTGCTACACGCTTCATCGGTCTCCTTCGAAGGGTCAGCTACTGGATTGTAAGCAGATTGACCACCCTTGGTCCTCATCCCTATCACAAAGTTGCAGCAGCTATGAAGGCTGCCGGTCTTACTCCGAAGTACAAGGTTCTCTTCATGAGTGGTTTGTTGGTTCTATATGTAGCTGAAGTGGTCTAGATGAAAAAAGGTCTGAAATATTATCTATGTATTCTAGGAAGCCAGTTAATGTGGCCTGGTCTTGCACTAAGGTGGAAACAGGGATTCTACTCCTTCAATGGAGCAGACGCTGATTCACCTGTACTAGTCACCACGGACTATTATATGACTGCCTTTCGTGTCATCGACTCGATTGAAAGACAAGGCATTGCATGCCATCTTCTCGTGGTCAATGGCAAAGGTATCAATGTCTGGTGCGGCAGCAGGGGTGGGCACGTGGATACTGATTCTGTCCTTGCGGCATTAGAGGACTTTGATGTTGCGGAAAAAGTGTCTCACAAGAAGCTCATTCTCCCCCAGCTCATCGCAAGTGGCGTATCGAAAGCTGAGCTTGCCAAGCATGGGTGGCGAGCAGAGTTTGGTCCCGTCGAAATTGAGGACGTGGGCGAATTCATCAAGAATGGAAATAAGAAGACACCGGAGCAGAGCATGGTGACCTTTGACCTGAACCATCGGGTCGAAGAGAATTTTGGACATCTTGTTTTTGAGACCGCGCTTTTTCTGATCATGACTCCCATCTTCTGGATTCTCGGTTTTCTAGGAGGCCCTCTGCTATCTTGGTCTTCTTATTGGCTCTCGATATTTCCATTCGTCCTACTCGGCACATACGTTCTCGGTACCTTCATGGCTCTTGTTGACCCAAAGATGCCCACAACCTCAGGTCTGGTAAGGGGTGTCATTACTGGCCTTGTTGCGCTCGTGGTCTTTAAGATGAGTCTGATGGTAATCCTGAGTGTTCCCCTTATCTGGACCGATGCCACTGGATTGACCATCTTTGGTCTTTCGATGTTCGTAGGCTTCAATTGGGGCGGTGCGACTCCATTTCTTGGTGAGGATCAGATGATACGCGATATTATTGTGGGGCTCGTTGGGCTTGTTTTTCTATTTGCGTTGGGCTATTTCTTCCCTGGAGGAGTGTTCTGAGGTGAACTCAAGATGATAATCCTTGATTATGAAGCATGCACCGGGTGTGAAGAGTGTCAGAAAGTCTGCCCAAGAGGCGTATGGACTATTGATACTGGCATACGAAAGGCGCATTTAGAACATCCATCTCGATGTATTGACTGCACAGCCTGTGAGTTTCAATGCCCTCCACGCGCAATCCGGATCGAAAAGGCTCTACTCCCCAAAAAGCCAGTAATTATCAGGTAGGCGGGTCCAAATTGGTCCCCCTCTACCACCAGAATCAGAATTGACTCTGAGTCTTCGTAACTCGTGATACAATGCAGTTTGGTAGTATATAATGATGGGCGCTTCATGAAATTGCCCAGAACTGACAATCTGAAGCGTTTCAAACGCATCAAACAATCAGGGGTTCCATAGGCGGTAACGATTTTGACCTGATTTCTCAAACGGGTCACCATTTCATACCGAAATCTAATGGGTCAGAGAAGCAATTGATGGATTGCATTCGGTCGTTGAAATGGCTTCTCTTTTTCGTAATTTCATTGACGCCAGCGTGCTGACACAGTAAAATGACCCGCTAGGCTACCGCCCCACCAGATTTCCACAGTATAGTTTCCAGAAAGCACATCTATCCACTCTGAAGTGTACGTACCATTACTGAAACTCTCTTCATTGGAAATCCTACAGAGTTCGCAATCTGTACAATCATATAGCCCAAAGTAGCTGAAGCAAACACACTCAGTGACTTCGAGGGAGAGGTGGACTTGGTTCATGGAGGGTGGGACTGTAATGTTGAATGTTTCCGCATTTATCGTATACGCAAGACAGGATACATCCAATTCTTCGGAGAGTATGATTATTGGTGTGCTATTAAGATAGTATACACTTGTGCTTAGAACAGCTGAGATTATCACAATCAAAGAAAATACTATGGTTGTCTTTGTTACTCCTCTCTTTTGTTCTGCCATTAGAAATCTCCCATAGAAATCCTTTCTACTTTGTATTAAGCATTTACAACAAAGGAAAAACCACTCTTTCGCCTATTCTAACAAGCCCACTTTTTTGCCCAATCTCTCAGGTATGCCATAACAGGCTTGAGACCTTCACCCATCTCAGTCAGGGAGTATTCCACTCGAGGAGGAATCTCAGCAAAAGCCTCTCGCTTCACAATATCTTCTTTGACCAATTCGGTTAGCCTGTCTGTAATGGTCTTGGGACTTCCATGGACTTCTCTGGCAATCGAGTTGAATCTGGCAATACCTTCACGCGCTAGGACCCGAAGAATACTGAAAGTATAGGCTTTTCCCAGTACTGCAAGGATTTTTTTGTATGGACAATTTTCTTCATCACAATACTCCATAATCCCCTCATGGCACGGTTTTCGTTCCTTTTGGGCGTTTCTTGGCTCCAAAGCATCACACCACCATTACTTTCTCAAACTGAAGTAACTTTCTCACTTCACTCTTTCCCCTTTAAATGCTTAATTTTCTGAAGTAATAAAGTGATTATAATGACAGTTACTGAAAGAGCACATGGATCAAACTTCAGCTACAGAATGATGGCGTCCTTCCTCCGATTTCGTGAACGATTTAGAAAGCCCGAAGAATTCCTACGAGGGATTGGAATCAAAGAGAATGACTTCATCCTGGACCACGGATGTGGGGTTGGCAGTTATTCCATTCCTGCGGCTAGACTTGTAGGTCCTGAAGGAAAGGTATACGCCTTGGACATCCATCCAATGGGCATCGAACGAACACAAAAAAGGGCTGAGAAAGCAGGGCTGACCAATGTGGAGACTATCCTCTCTGGCTTGGAGAATGGCCTGCCTGACGAACATGTGGATGTGGTATTGCTCATTGATGTCTTCACATGGATACATGACAAGACCGCACTGCTTCAAGAGTTTCATAGAGTATTGAAACCATCTGGACGCTTGTTCATCTTGATTGATCATACCTCCCCAGATGGATGCAAGACCAACGTAAAACAATCTGGACTATTCAAACTCGTTTCTCAGGAAGAAAACCTGCTTGGTTACGTAAAGGTATGAGGGATTATCTGCTTTTGAGATACTCTCGTACCATCCTGTGAACCTGCAGGGCAGCAAGGTCCTGTGGTATTAATCCCATGTCTACGAGACCCCAGACTCCCTGTGTGTAGATCATGATATGGGAGGAGTTCGGGCGTCCATAGAGGGAACAGAGGGCATACTGTGCTGCTCTGACGAGGTTATATTCATCCATTTTGAGAGAGGGAATCATTCCTTCAAAGGTGGCTGATTTGAGGTCAATCATAGCATTCCAGGTTTCTGAGAAGTTTTCGGAGAGCCAGTTGAGGACATTCTCGGAACTGGGAAGGGTGATTGCGCCTGGAACTGAATCCCAATCGGTGCCTTTTCTCTCAGCAATAAGGTTCTTGGTCTTCAGTTGTGTCTTCTTGAGAATCTCGCCACGTATGTTCTTCTTGAGTGCATCCAACAGCCAGTTGACGGTCTTGTCATGAATCAGTCCCTTCTCAGAGGCGTAGGCAATTCGGTGAGCGAATATTCCGTTATGTCCCAAGGTGCCGTACTCAACCACTGCTGTGCTGATAAGGTCCGCATGGGAAGTCAGGTCAGTAGGGTCCGCAGGTCTCTTGAACTGGTCATCGCTAACAAACTTCGGGGGACTCTTGCCCGGAACCTTTCTGATCATGTATTCCATGAGATGCCATAGGACTGCATTAGTCGGGTTCGTGTATTTTGCCTCTGGGATTTCAGTCAGTAATGAAACTGGCATGATGAAGCCATGTCCGAGGGTATCAGGCTGTTCAGCAGCCATTGAAACTGCCATCCGGGTTAGGCGGAGAGCTTCTCCCATTGACGAGAGTCCTATTGCACCCTCCATGGCTCCTATCATACTCTTCTCTCTGATGGATTGAGTGAATTTTCTCAGGAGATTCCCTGGGGAATCTACTCCAGATTTGACATAGTATCGAGGACCCTTTTCAGTCACCCAGTGATCCACTGCTGTGAGATATTGGACAAGACGCTGAATAAGTACAAGTTGCAAGTGTTTCTTCAGGTCAGAGGGTACTGGAAATGGGGATGATTTAACATCCTCTGTGAGAATCTTGGAGTGAGGACCGAGTTCCTCTATCATCCTTTTGATTGAGAATGTGAGAATGGTCGAGTGGGGTGTATCGTACGTGCGTTGTTCGTGCCAAGCAGCAGCATGCATGAGTATTGCCCAAGTTGCAGAGGGTTGAGCACGAGGGAGCATGTCTTTGAGTGCATCTAGTGCTGCGGACTCGTTAGCCTTTAGAATCGCCTCGACCAGTTTCATTGGAACACCTAGTACTGGCTAGAGGGCAATCGAATATATCTCTTCGGAGGAAAGTACTCTGCAAAGATAGTGTTCAGGAAACGATGAATGCCTGTCTACACACATTACAGATGACAGTTTCTCCTTTAACGGCAACTCGGTCTAGTTCCGCACGGCAGTAGGGACATCCATGTATCGTCTTTGGTGAGGGTCCGGAGCCTGTTCCCAGTATGAAATCACCGGAATCGTGGTCAACGCGACCGGATATTTCTCTGCCATCAAGGAGGTCGTTGAGGATCTTCGCCACTTCATGTGCTGGAACGCCTGAGTCTTGGGCGATTCGTTCAATTCCAATCTTTCGCATGTTTTGGACCGCTCTCTTGACTGCAGTGACCGGGTCGACCA
>CAYMLT010000024.1:18648-20491 GCA_964391265.1 uncultured archaeon | reverse complement strand
AGATATGTCCTATTTGCACAATTGATGGTGTCACTCCCTCTCCCGGTGTTGTGAGAACTTCGAAATCTGCTAAACTGATATTCTCATTACTATCGGTTCTGATATAGGCTACGGTGAGTTGATATTCCTCTCCGAAGAGAATTGTTTCTTCTGTTTTACCATCTAATACCACAAGTTCGGTTGGAATTATTTGTACTAGCAATGAGAAAACAGTGGTCGAACTTTGGTAATTTACAAGACTGGCTCTAAATGAAATCTGGAAAGTTGATGTTGTAACAACCGAAGGAGTAAGTGTAACATTGTAGAAGCCTCCACCAACCTCGATAAAGGCGTACGAAAGATCATCAGGAATGTCAGGGATTGAAATTGTCGCTCCTAATACGGGATTATCGGACTCGTCTTTGTATTCTACTTGAACTGTGTGCTCTTGGTCCAACGAGATGGTTGCGCCGCTTTCTTCAGTAATTAACACAGTCTGAATTGGAGTCACTACAAGTGAGAACGAGAAATACTGGGTAACGTGGTTGGTGATATTCATTCTGAAAACTATCGAGAATGTTGTGGTTGTAGATGGAGTGAGAATTATCGAGTATATTCCATTTCCATCTTCAGAATACACAGAGTACACGATTCCTACACTTGGAGTCACTTCAGTGACGGTCATATTGGCATCTAAAATCCCCAAGCCACTGCTATTGGTATATTGCAATGATACTAGGTAACTTCCGCCGAAAGCGATTAGGTCTGCAGTTCCGTTTAGCCCTGTGACGGACGTGTTTATTGGTAGGACTTCTAATTCTAGTTGGATTATTGCAGAAACAAAGTACGTTCTATTCGCTGTTACCACAACCTGCCATATTCCAACACTGTTTGCTTGGAATGTCAGCTGATACGTATCGCCTACCGGTACAATATTGTAGATGAAACCAGTCGCCGGCGTAGTAGATATTTCAAAATCTGCAGATGTGACATTCTCTCCAGTATCCGTACGAAGGTATGCAAGTGTGACTATGTAGCTGTCTATGATACTTAGTGTTTCCTTTTGTGCCCCATCAATGACTTGCACCGTGGTTGGAATTATTTGTACAAACAAAGTGAATGCAGTGCTTGAGGTTTGATAATTCAGTTGACTCGCTCTAAAGGAGAGTTGGAATGATCTCGACTCTGTAACCGATGGGACGAGGGTGACATTGTATAACCCACCACCTATTGGTATCCAATAATATGCTAATTCAGAAGGCAAGTCTACCAGCGTAATTATTGCACTATCAATGGGATTAGCCAACGTATCCTGATAGGTCAGTTGCAATGTATAGTTCTTGTCCACAGAAACTGTTGCTCCACTAGTTCCAGGGATGAGAACAGTTGGTGTATCTACCACTAAAAGCGAGAATGTCAGATAACGCGTGACATGATTTGTTATGTTAGCTCGTATTGTCAGTGTGAATGTATCTGCAATGACTGGAGTAAGTAGAATGGAATAGATGCCATTACTCTCATCAATGGTCAGACTAATCGTAAGTCCTGTAACAGGATCCGCATCTGTCACATTCACCCATGAGTTAGATAGTCCTGTGCCTAAACTACTCGTGTAATTTAGGACCAGCGTGTAACTGAGTCCATATCCTACTTCGTCAACAGTTCCATTCAGACTCGTGAAGATGGTATCTAGCGCAAGTACTTCTAGCTCCAGGCTCATTTTACCGGTAGCAAATTTTGTAGCATTGGCAGAAACGCTGATTTGCCAGATGCCAATTCTATCTGTTGTAAATCCAAGCAGGTATGAATCTCCTGATGGCTGCCACCACGGTATTAGACCCAGTGCTGGAGTAGAGGAGATTAC
>CAYMLT010000024.1:0-18638 GCA_964391265.1 uncultured archaeon | reverse complement strand
TGTTCGCATTAGTATCTAATCTTAGAAAGGTAATAGTTATGTTGTAGCTCTCGGTGATATCTATCGTACCTGATGAATCACCCACAATGATAACTAGATCCGACGGAATGTTCTGTACGAGGAGGGAGAAAGTCGTACTTGCATTCTGATAATTTGGACGACTTGCCTTGAATGAGAGCTGGAATGATGTTGGCATTGTAACTGATGGTGTGAGAGTAACGTTGTATAGTCCCCCACCAAGTGGAGCCCATACAAATCCTATGCCGCTGGGAGCATCGATCAGAGAGATTGTCGCACCATCAATACCATTTGACGAATCATCTTCATAATTGAGCTGAACGGTATACTCTTGGTCAATTATGGTGGATGCGCTACTTGTATTAGGCGAGAGATTGGTTGAAACGTCTGTAATTAACAAAGTGAAGGTCAAATACTGAGTAACGTGGTTTGTTATGTTGGCTTTCAAGATTATTGTAAAGGATCCCGATACAGTAGGCGTGAAACTGACAGAATATAAGCCACCACTCTCTTCCACGATTTGAGTTCCTACTCCTGGAATAACATTCAAACCTGTACTAGGGGTTACCTGACTCACTATGACATCCGCATTTGAAAGGTCTGCACCAGTACTATTAGTATAATGAACGACAAGACGATATGTGCTACCAAATTCCACCAAATCCGCAGTTCCATTTAGCGCGATAAAATTAGTGTCTGTTTCTCCCACTATTAAGGTGAATTGATCCGACTTTGAATAATGGAAGCTCTTTGATGCCGTAATCGTGATTACATATTCCCCCGAGAATAATCCTGTGATTTCTAGAGTGTATACACCATTGCTGAGATATGCTGGAGATGAATTACTCAATCCTGCTGCAGGTCCGGAAAATGCGAAATCTATTTGCGCATTATCAATACCCGTTCCATTCGTAAAGAGATAGCTGACATTCAGCTTGAATATCGCATTCCGTCCAATTTCCTCTGATCCTACTCCTATGTCCGGAAATGAGATTGAAGTGGTGAAGGTTGATTCAATAATAAACTCACAAGACACGTCATCGAAGTAAGGTATTGATGCATTTACAACTACGGTAAAGATACCGCCTCCAACAATTGATGTATTGAAATCTGCTTCATACCAATTATGAGTCGGGTTTGCTTGGAACGTGACTGTGGTGCTAGACATATTCGCAACAATATTCGCAGAACCATCTACAATGTAATCCCCTGTATCTTCATCTACGTAGTAGACCATGTTGGTGATGAGCAGTCCCACATCAGTTACTACATCCGATTCTCGAGGCGTTAAACTGGCTGTATGATACATGTCAAAGATTGCGTAATCAAATGCAATTTCTGTGCCATTTGTCCAAGCGACTTCTACCTCCCACTGTCCCGCTGATGTGTTTAAACCACCAAGTGTCCATGTAGAACTGTTTACAACACCACTATTCATAGACGATATGGAATCTGATGTCCAGATGGTAGAGTCTGGTAAATGCCATGTGAAGTTGGTTAAGTCTCCCGATGATGGAACAGTACCTGCAGTACCTATTTCCGCTTGAACCCTTGTTATATTGCCGGGTCGAAATAGTGAATTCTCTGTCCAAATTCCGGTATCCTCTATCTGCATTGAAATACTCTTGCCGTAGTTTGGTGCCTGAAGATCTATTTCCCACCATCCCACTCTATCCACCTCACTATTTGGTACTTGAATCAACCCAGGTGTTATACTACACAGATTGGTGATATTGTTTCTAAGTGGATCCCAAATTGTTGCATTCTCCCAATCCCAAGGATACTCTAAATCTACTGTGAGGTTTTCGTAAGAAGAGGCTGACGCAAAATATGTATAGAATCCAATATCTGCACTTTCTCCTGAGGAGATTGAATATGATACGCCCTGTTTGGATGGATCTGTTGTCCACGAAGTGTTGAGATATCTATGATATAGTGTTGTTACTGTATATGTGAAAACAACAGTTGTATTCGATGTAATCTCAATCTGAAATGGATCCTCTGTCCAATAGCTAGGATTAGCAATTGTTGCTGTCCCAACTCCCGTCCCAGTGATTGCAGAAGAGAATGCTCCAGCTTGAAATGTAAGCTCTACGTTTTCGAATGTTGGAACGTCAACACCAGTAAATTCAACATTATCGAGGTACAATGTTATGTTTTCTGCATTTTCTGTACCATCTAATAGTCCAAGTGGATCGTCATCATAATCAGTGACGTTATTGACAGTAATGCTACCTGCAAGATAAAGACCAACATATATTGAAAAAGAACTCCATGCGGCAGGAATTGTAAATTCATGGGCAAGTGAATACCACACGTCTCTTGAGTCAACCAATGTTTCCATAGGATAATACCAACCATCACCCTCAACCTGATAAAAAACCCCTACAACACCCGGAAAACCATTGTCTCCCGCAGGGTCGAGAGGTCCTGTAACATACCGAAAATCGAGCTGCATGCTAAAATCCTGTGCGCCTTCTGTATTGTCTACGACTTGTTCCCAACCAACTTCTGATCCTGCACTATGCGTCCATGTGTGTTGAGCCGCCCATTTGTAATCACCTATGTTCTTGCAGATAATGTACTCATTATCAGCGTCATAGTCAGCTATCTGCGTATTCTGCCCACCATCAATTGTATAATTTGTCCATGGGTCGACTCCATCTTCGAATGTTCCATTAACTCCGTATAGCCGTTTGAGATTCGAAACCTCCACCTGTGTAGCATTAGCAAACCAATTGTTGCTATCATCAACTGTGATATTCTGAATCGCATTTGTGCCAGTATCGGTACGGCCCCTAACTGCTTCTGTTACTTGATATCCCGTTTGCTTTACCTGAGCCGGATTCATAATTCCTGCTTGACTATTTTGGGACAATGAAAAATCTCCTTCATTTACAAGGTAGTCCGAGTCCATTCTCAGAAACTGAGAGTCGTTCGATATTTGGTTCTCTGGTTCAGGTGCACCAAGATCTGAGTGAACAAAATCAGATGAAATAAGAAACCCAATAATCATCAGGAATAAAACAGGAATTAATGTGGCATGTCTTTTGGCTCTCATAAGGACACCTCGCAGATTCAAAGGATATGTATCTCAGCCATTCAGCGAGGCCATTCAGATATGTTGATGGCGTAGCCTCTTGGCATCATAATTGCTTTTCGAATAGTTATTACTGTTCTTTGTTTGAGCTTCCACCTAATTTTCGACATCGGGTTCAAAAAGAATGTGTCCAAACATGCACTCCGAACTAAAATCGAAGATGATATCAGGAAGGAATCATGACACTTGTTATTAGGTGCGTATCAGGAGTGGACTCGATAGATAAGTCAATACTAATGGCACTGGACAAGAACTGTCGTATATCTTACGAACAGCTTTCCCGACAGCTTGACATTAGTGCAAACGCTGTACGAAAGCGAGTTACGAATCTTCTGGAAACTGGTGTGATCGTTGAATTTGCGGTGTTGTTCACTCCCGCAATGACGAACTCTGAATCACTTTTCATGCAAATTCAGACTAATGGATGTGAAGACCCTGACGAATTCTCTGAGAAATTAGGAAATCACCCATCTGTGCTACAAGTAACTCGTGTTGCCAGTGGGACAGGAGGTTCATACATAGTTTTTGCAGAGTATATTGATTCCTCCCAGATGTTGGATTTGAGTTCATTCGTCCGGTCAATCGAATGTGTTGCCGACATAGATATGCATCCCCTTTTGACCTCACAAGGAGGCCGAATCGACCTGAAGAATATTCACCTTAGAGTTCTTCGCTTCTTAACTGAAGATCCGCGTATGCAAGTGTCTGAGATTGCACGAAGAGCAGATATGACAGCCAGAAGTGCAAGAAGAGCTTTGGATGAAATGTTAGAGAGTGAAGCTATTTGGTTTGCGGCCCGATGGGATTTAGCTGCTAGTGGTAGTACTAGATTCTTCGCGCGTATCAAATTCGATTCGAAAAAGAGTTCTCATGAAGAGGTTGAAGAATGGCTCAGACAGCGGTATCCCCACGTATATTGGTACTCTTACATTTCTGCAACAGAGCCCATAATCTTTGCAAATTTTGTTGTGGACCATATAGGCGACGCGGACAGAATCTCCCGAAACTTGACCAATGCTGAATTCATCATATCCGCCTTACCCTTGATTGTGTTCCCCACCAAGAAATATCCTCGAATAGGGATGATTATGCTAGAAGAAAAACTCAGGGAAACCGGATTCTGATTTACTGTTCATACCACTCTGCCTTGTAGGTTGCTTCTGCTGGCTCCCACAACTCGATTTTATTTCCTTCTGGATCCATCACCCATCCGAATTTTCCATTGGCATCTTCCATTGTTTTCTCGATTACTGTAACTCCTTCATCCCTCAGTTGTTGTAGCAAAGCTTCTAGGTTTTCGACTCTGAAGTTAAACATAAACGGAGCCTTACTTGGCTCGAAATACTCTGTATCTTTTTTGAATAGTCCCCACACTGTGTGACCGTGTCTATTTGGAGGGTCCTTCTCCAGCCACTTGAATGTGATATATCCATCTAGGTCTGTTTCAATTCCGAGATGTTCCACATACCACTTCTGTAGATCTTTCGGCTTCTCAGATTTGAAAAAGACTCCACCTAAACCAGTAACGCGTTTCATAGTAGGTGAGTACCATTTGACCCTCATGAATTATATGAAAGAGCAGTCACTCAGTTCCTATCGCAATAAGGTGCTTGGATTGGTTGCGGAAAAGGTAAACGATGCTTACATCATATTCCTTCGAAATGGCCTTTTGGTGCTTTCAAAAGTCAGGTATCGTGATTGGCTGCAGATACAAGATGAATATGATGAGTATGCAACCTCATTGGGTCCTTGGAAAATCAGTGATATCATTGCATTCTTTGAAAATGAATACAAGGAAGAGAGGAACTGGGCATTTTCAAGAAATAGAATTCAATCGTTCATGAACTCAGATGAAAACATCATGGCGAGTGATGATGGGATTGGTTTGCTGGTAAACCCTTCTGCAGTTGCTCTCCGATTCAATCTCATGATAAATGCACGAGATATTGATGGTCTATCAGAACTAATGACCGAGGACCATACATTCATTGACTCTTCTAATGATGCGCATGCTGGAAAGTCAGAAATGGTCGCTGGTTGGAAGGAATTCTTCGAAAAATACCCGGATTACCAAAATATTTTCACTTGGGTAGTAGTCCGGAATAATACTGTCCTGATTCTCGGATACTCTACTTGTTCTGAACCAATATTAGATGGACCCGCAATATGGACCGCTGAATCGAGAAACGGCAGATTATCAGAATGGAGGGTCTATCTTGACACTCCAGAAAGCAGGACTGCATTAGGGCTACCTCAAGGGAATGACGCATGACACCTTTTCACTTAAATAAGAAACATTCATAGTATCTCGGACTATGTTGCCAAATATCGTTATTAAGAGGAAAATCGCATGACCTGCTATTTCAGACATATGAATTGGATTTTCGAAGAGATAGGTGTAGAACCTACAAAAGACACCAAGAAGGATATGGACAGAAAGATCCATGACTTGTTAGGCGTAGAATACAAGAATTGCTCAGCAACATGGAAAGAGGTAAAGAAGAGACTCGAGGATGATGAAGTTGGCTTTGTCGCTGACCTAAAGAAAGCCCTAACCTAAATGATCTATCGTTTCTTCAAGAATTCTCTAATCGAGATAGCTGCTGAGGCTCCTTCTCCCGCAGCAGATATTGCTTGGTTCGTGGCACCAGAGCGACAATCCCCTGCAGCGAAAATTCCCACTACATTCGTTTGAAGTCCTGAATCCGTAGTAACAAATCCTCGGTCATCTAATCCAATTAGATCCTTCAAAAACTTTGTATTAGGCTGCATTCCAATGAAGACAAAAATGCCATCTGGATGGTATTCCTTTGTTTCTCCGCTGTCACTATGTTTGACCAAAACTGCTTCTAGAGAGTTCTCGCCCTTTAGTTCAACCACTTCTGCCTCTGCCATTATAGTGATTCCTTCTGCGTCTTGAACCTTCTCTCGGAGCACTGGTGTAGCTGATGGCTCCTCTCCCCTGACTACAATTGTTATACTATCTGCAAACTTGTTCTTCAAATAGAGTGACTCTTCAAATGCTGAATTTCCTCCTCCAACAACAAAGAGATTCTTTCCCTTGTAGAAGGCACCGTCGCAGGTGGCACAATAGTGAATATTGACTCCAGTCAGTGCTTCCGAACCTGGGACTATTAACTCGCGGTATTTGCTTCCCGTCCCAATGAGTACTGCATTGCAATGGATTTCGGTCCCATCTGATGCGACTATCTTCTTCTGAGCGCATTGTGCAAATGAACCTCCCTCTTCTGGATTATGACAGGGTTCTATTTTCACAACATCATAAGGGAATAGAATCTCTACACCAAATCTATCCACCTGACGGCGTAGGTTCTCAGCAAACTGCTCCCCAGTTATCCCTTCTGGAAATCCAGGATAGTTATCCAATCGATTTGTCACAAAAGCCTGTCCGCCTATAGTAGAAGATTCAATGACTAACACATCATAATCATCACGGGCGAGATAGAGCGCTGCTGTCAATCCAGCAGGTCCTGCTCCAATTACAACAACATCATAGAACTTGCGGGAAGCTTCGGTTGCAATCCCTAATTGTTTTGCGAGTTCTATATTGCTTGGTTCAATTAGGATGGTTTCTGAGCCATTCTTGAGGATCTTTACAACTGGGATCTTTCGTTTTGGTTTTTCATAGACCTTTTCATTGGCTGCGAGAACAAAATCATAGGCTTCTTTTCCTTCTGGAGATTCAATCTCGATATCACACCATTCATAGTGAATGCGTTGTTCGCCAAGATACTTCTTTGTTCTCCGACAATCAGAACACCAGTTCGCTCCGTATATGGTGATTTTTTCCATCGCAGTCATCCTCATCTTAGTGAAACAGCTTATGCTATCGGAAAAGAGTTCCGCTAGTTTATTGCGAGTTGGCGGAGGTGGTCTACCTTATTAGAGAAGGCGATTCATTACCGATTACGGTCATTAAGAAGCTGGTAGGTGCAAGATGCGCTCTCTCCCCTGCAAGTATGGATTCAATCGAACACTACAATAAATGGGACAATGATTTGGAAGTAGCGATTCCGCCAGGAGGAGAAGCCAGCACGATTACAACTGCTGAAAGACTTCAGGAGGACCTTCAAAGCGTCATTAAGAGTAAATCTCATCTCTATGACATCGTTACGCTCGACTCTGATGTTACTATTGGAAGATGTCTCTTCTTCAATTTCAATAAAGTAGATCGAACTGCAGAGATTGGCATTGTCATTGGCGAGAAGAAATATTGGGATCAGGGCTTTGGTCAGGAAGCACTTCAACTGCTGTTGGAATATGGATTCAATCTGCTAAATCTGCACCGTGTCATGTTGGGAACATATTCCTACAACAAGAGAGCGTATAGATGCTATACGAAACTTGGTTTCAGGGATATAGGGAGACGTCGAGAAGCCAAAATCATTGCAGGAACGAAACATGACGTGATCTTTATGGACCTCCTATCGTCAGAGTTCAAGACGATTTATCTCAAAGCTATTCTTGAGTCCCTACAATGATATAGATATCACTCATACTTGCGATACGTTTTCATCCAGTCGACTGCAAAATCAATCATATCCCGAAGAGAATGGAGTCTGCTCTCAGCTTGACCAACAAACTTGGGTTTGTAGCCAATAGACTTCTCGAAGTCCTCGCCAATCCTATCAAAATCATCAGAATCATGGTCTATTTCTACCCACTCCTTTACCACCCTCTTTCCTTTCTCCACTACTGGAGCAGATCGAGATACAGTGGGAATATTTGGCAAGTCCGCTCTGAATTCGGCATAATGTAATGAAGTGTTATTTAGATGGCCTGCGCCAATCAAGAGAATTTTTCCATTCAGTTCGTACAACTTCTCCAATGGACTATCCATGCCGAAGGGGTGTTCCATTCTTTGACCAGCGGCTATTTTTCCGGCATATTTACCCCATACAGCGAAAGGTGCTTGAGGATGGGAGCTGCGCAAGACACCAGGATATGAACGAAAGGTTTCAGGTATCCTTCCCAAACGACTTGTAGGTGTTATTTCTGGGGTGTAAGGAGGGGACTCATCTCGAATTATTTGCCACCACGATTCTGGAACAGGTGGACTCTCCCAGCCGCTTGCATCAGCAGTAACACTTGTCTGAGATGGCATTACCAGAGTCCCATCATCAGTAAGCACTTCCATCAGCGCATCGATAATAGTAACAGAAGCACCTACAATCCAGCCAATCTTACTCATAGCAAAATGAGCGATTACAATATCCCCTTTTTCAAGTCCAATACTTCTCAGGTCTTCCACCAATCTTCTCTTGGTGATGGGTGCTTTTGTAGCCTTCACAACTTCTTTCTCTTTGTGAGCTGAATCCATGTTCTAATAACCCCAGATTAATTCCGAATCCTTTCATTAATAGGAATTGCTACCCGTGTAATCCATGTACATCATGAGTGTACTACTCTGCGTATATTTCATCCCACTCAGTTTGTTTGGCTTCCTCTGACGGCCTTTTCAGAAACGATAGAGTTAGAATTGTTTTCAAATTCTCCTTGACTCGATTTAGGTCCCCACTCTTCCACAACATTATGCCCATCCATAAGACTAGAACCCAGAAGTATACAACTCTGTAACATAGGAGCACAATCCACGACATAACGAGGGGGAATAGATGGTGTTTCTCAAGCTTGAATTCTGATGGTTCTTTGGATGAGAATATATTGTAATCAAACAGAACTGCAAAAAGCGGTGCCGCTGCAAGTAGATAGAATTTGTATGCGCCCCTTGGATAGAATAGCTGAATACACATGATTGCAATAAACGACCACAATATTGCATGGAGGAAAAGCTCTCTGAAATGTTCAGGTGTCTTCTCCTGATTCTGAACACTTGTTTTCATCATTGCGTAAGTTCCATACACAATGATACCACAGAGAATTATGAATACATAGTTGATTAGCAGAATGGCAATTGTATCGGTGAACCATGTGGGAAATCCTGACCAGAGGAAGAACGTATTTGCGTGTACTGTCATCCAATTGTCTGGTATAAAGTAAGTAAGCCTATCATAATTTCCAGTGTTCCAGAATATCATCCTGTTCACATACTCAATTGGATTTACAATTAGGAATGGTAGAGATACTAGTCCGATAACCAATGTATAGACAAGAGTATGACGAATGAACTCCTTGAACTTTGAGGAAATTCCTTGCTGGTATTTTCGTTTGATGAAGAGTATCGCGATGATTGGAAATAGCACAACCGCATACTGTTTGTATAGTGTGGCAAGAGCAATTGCAATTATTGAATTCGTTTCTCTTTCCTTCTGAGCGAAATAGAATGAGAGCGTAATGAAGAAGACAAACGGTGTGGGATTAAGCCACATGAATGAACCATAAATCAGAGTGAAGGGATTTAGGAGATAGATAAGCATCGCATAGATAGATTTTCTCTCATCCCCTGTAAGCTGCCGAGTTATCTTGTAAACCAAAGGACCTGCGGCGATGTTGAAGGTGAAAAGAACCAAACCTGGCAGCCAAGATGGCACATTGCCAAGAATGGATACTGAATAGATCCAAAGTGGTGGATATATGTAATAGTAAATAGCATCTGAGTATGGCCAAGCTCCTTCGACAATATTTGGAACCCATGCCAAGTAGAAATACTGGTAGTCATTGTACATCTCCGTCTGAAGCAAATCCCAGAAAATATCGGGGAGTCCTAGACTATACGTGGATAGTGTGAAAATTCGAATGACGAACAAGACCGCATTGATACCAAATCCTACTATGAAATACCTCTTCCAACCAGCCAACACCCAGCCAACACCAAGAAGAATTGTGAAAACACCTGCGAATCCTATCAACAGAGATGGGTAATATGTTGATGGGATGACCGCATAGTAGTAACTCCACAATGAAGATTCCGAACCGTTGTTTTGAATAACAAAATAGAGATTAATTTTGTCCGTAATTGATGTTTCATATTGCATTTGGGTTGAATTGTCAACAACCAGCAGGGCATCAACATCATTAAGCGACATTCCTGAGATGTAGAGATTGTAATTTTCCGCATCCAGAAGATACGCAGTGATGTTCATTTCCTCTACCTGTGGTGGCGGAAGAAGCTCTATTCCAAAGAAGTAATCCGCCTCTTGAAGATTCAGAGTTATATTTCGTGTTGCTGTTTCGTACTCTCCCACCTGAATGGCTAGACCACTCCGAGAGGTACCAGGAATCAGAAAATGATTTCCTAACCCGACTATAGCGATAATCACTCCTACGACAATAATGCCCTGCTTGACTCGCATAATATCGATTGAACTCATTTTTGTTCCCTGAAATCCACAGAATATTCGTATATTATGTATTGAGGTGCAATTCTTGAACGATTGCGTTGATGAAAAAGTAAGATAAGGGGGGCCTACCCCCCTTTACGTTTTGAGTACTATTTCTACATGAGATCAGTGACTATCTTGTTTGACCACGTCTGTGCTGCAATTGCATCCTTGTAGTCAAATTCTGGTTTCTCGTTACCAATACATGCTTGAACGAAGTGATTAATCAACTGTTTGTGACCCCAAATAAGAGGACCTTTGCCCTCCACCTGCCAATTCTCATCATCTCCATTCTTACCAAATAGTGTTACATCGAATACCTCTCTATTCTTGGCAGGAACCCAGTCAACAAGTATGGTCTTCCCATTGTTACCCAGAATCTCAAATCTGCTGAGGTCTAGACCCTTTGCAACCGTTGATCCAACCATTGTTGTGCCAACTACACCATTGGCGAACTTGATTATTCCCACTGTCTGATAACCCTTGAAATCCTCAATTCCTTCAATAGGCTTGTAGTGTGCAGTCCACTGCATATCCACGATCTCGGTACTAAAGAACCACCTGAACATGTCGAGGCTCCACACAGATAATGTGTAATCAGGATATCCACCAGCTTTCTCAATGTCCCAAGCCCATCCGGTCAAGGGCCATTGGCTCGCCAAATCTTCTGCAGCAATGAACTCCCTAAATGTGATTGCAATTGGTTCTCCAATTGCTCCATTTTCCATGAGCTCCTTAGCCTTGTTATAGCCTGGACAATGCCTGAAGTTTAGAATGGGCATGAGTACTACACCCTTCTCTTTCGCTATTTTTCCTAGTTCTTCTGCATCTTTCAGCTTTGGTGCTATCGGCATTTCCAGATAGACATGCTTTCCAGCCTCAAGAGCCTGTTTGCCCATTGGATAATGGAATGGTGTTGGTGTAGCAACACAGACTGCATCAACTTCCGGATCGTTGCAGACATCATCCCAGCTGTAATAGATTTTCAGGTCCCGACTTTCTTTCCTCTTTATTTTGTCATGCATACTCAGGGCAAATTTCTCACTCTCTCGCCCTTTCCTAGCTAATAATCCATATAATTGAGAGTTTGGCACCTTTCGGAATGACGGGACGTGAGCAGCACCTCCGACAAAACCAACTCCTGCACAGACAGTCTTTAACACTTTATCAGTCATTTTGATCCTAGCCTCTTAATTTTGCAAGTTTACCAGATTGATGAGTAGAAAAATATCTTTCAATCACGCATCTGGTTCACTTTGTACCTATACTGAACAACATTCGCCTTTTAAGCCCTAGGGCGTCTTTGAAATAAGGAGTTAACACATCTTTCGTTTTCGAACGAATTTGAGGCCTGATATGCGCTATTTCATACTTCTTCTATGTGAGTTGTGATAATGTTGGGACAAAGAATTCTACATTGCCTTCATGACCCGACTGGCAAGAAACCAGCTGATATCTCCTAGCTGTTCGTGTGGCATATAGTATATCGAATTCTTGTCGTAAAGAAGTCGAACACTTGCAGGAAACTCTTCATCGGCGTCCTCGAACACAAGCAGCACTTTGATCATGGGAAGGAATGACACTTCGAATGCGGCATCTCCAAAATCCGCTTCCTCCGCTCCAAATTTCTTCAGAGCTTCAAAGAGCTTCTCTCTGTTGTTGACATATACATCTGTTAGTGCATTCACATCCTTCTCATCGAAATTATATCGACATGCCCAAGATCCACTGAGGGCATTATACTTCACCCATTCATTAGCTATTCCCTTGTCCTGCGATTTGGTGTGATAGTATAGGTGAGGTATAATCCGACTGGTATTGGCTTTTGTATTTGTGAGCATATCAGTAGTTTCGCCAGTTTCAAAGTCGACCCTGAGGCCCAAGATATCTACATAATCATTGCCGATACCATATTTGTTCCTGAGGCTGCGTATCTGATCAGCAAAGTTGTCCCAGTTCCAGAATTCCGAGTTCTTATCGAAATCCTCATGAATGTTGAACCGTGAAGCCAGCTCTCTTGCTTGACTCGCCCAGTACTCGATAATTTCGTCCACCATAGGAGTTCAGTGAATGTTTTCTTCAGATGCCTATCAGTGTTACTCAATGACCATCCTTGTTTGCCTTTTCAATGGCACTTCTGCAATCCTCAATTCCTGTTGCTTCGCAAACCGCATATCTTGCATTATATCCTGCAACATGCAAGAGAGCATCTCCCACCTCTCTATCTTTTGCCATGGATGCAGTACAAGGATATGAATGGTGTGCCCTAGAGATTTCTTCAAAAAGTGCATCAGTGTCCTCTATGGATTTACCCCTGACTCTCTGGCTTACATACCAAGTGCAACCGCATGGAGCTGATCGGACTGGACCAATCTCTGCAATTTTATTTCCTTTCATATCGACATAGTGGACTGGTCGACCAACTTTGTAGGTATTCATGAACTCATCAATTATTTTGCCTTCGCCAAGTTCAAGTGTGCAGAAAGGTTTTGGGAATGCGTTTTCAATTCCCATGTTGTCAAGTGTTTCCTTCACCTGTTCCCTCAAGCCTGGAGGTATCCATGTGGGGTCCTCAATAGGTGCAAGAACGGCTTTTGCTCCCGTCTTTTCAACGATGTAATCTATTGATGCTAAGAGATCATGGTGAATTGCAACCACAAGTAACAAATCACAATCACTGAAGTTCATGTCTTTGAAATGTTCTTCAGGTTCCTCAATCATTGTGGGTGAAGGTGGTTCAACCTTGTGAATGCCTACAATATCGCCAACGTAAGATCCATATGATTGTCTACATTCTGAGCAGACCGGTTCACATCCTTGGCAAAACTTGCTGAAGTTAATGAGGTTCCCAAGAACTTTCTCTGCAAATTCATCACCATAAATCGCCGCAATTCGCATTAACATCACCATGAAGTGCTGAACATGGTCTATTTTCCCACAAAAGGGTGACGTTTGCGGCTTGGAACTAACACATCAGAAATGTAATATGAGCAATTCCAACATGTAAACATGGATGGTGAACACATGGCACTTGGTGATTTCCTTTTCCCTCATGTTGAACTTAAGCTAGTTATCGCTCATTCATTTGAGGCTGATATTGCATCGATTGGTGACAAGACATCAAAGCAGTATATTGAAACCGCTGCAAGAGTTGAGCTACATAAGAGCGATTTACAGAAACTGGGCCTAAAGGATGGGAAAAATGCTAACCTAAAGACAAAGGCTGGAAGTGTCATAGTAAGTGCATTTGGGAGCGACAAAGCAACAGAAGGGATTGCAGTGATGCCCTATGGCCCTTGGGCGATGGCTCTTGTAGATGTTCCTTCAGATGATTCACCACCAATAATGCATGGAGTCCAAGTAACTGCAACTCGTAGCGATGAAAAGGTCACTCTCCCTGAGGCTCTTTTTTCCCTTTGAAAGTATCAATGACCTTGTCAGTCTGTCCTCGTTCTAACTGGAGATGCGCTCTAGAATTCTCCCGGAGGAGATCCCTCATTCGTTTGACTGATGCCATCGCTTTATCCCGACCGCCATCAGTTGTTTTCCATGTCTGCTCTTCATTGATATGAACTCGAGGTCTCTCAACTGCCTTGACTACAATTTCTCTCTCATAAAGACCACTTGAAGGAGGCGCTTTTCCAACGACCGCATCAAAAAATAGTTTTCTGGCTCTCTCCCATTGTCTCGCTCTATCAAGTTCTTCTACTACATATCCCTCACGATGAACTTCAAGCACATCATATGGGCATGAATGTTCACAAGCACCACAATAAACACAGATCTCGTCAAGAATGGCAATCTTCTCAGCGGTACCTGTAGGATAGATTGCCTTTGTTGGGCAGATGTTGAAGCAGTTGTTGCACCCTGTAGGGTCACACTTCTCCAGTTTTATGATTCTTACCTCTCCTGAGAATGGCTTTGTTACCTCTAACGCATCATATGGACAAACTTCTGCGCAGAGACTACACTTAATGCAGGTGTCATTATTGTGAGTGAGTTTTCCGCTAATCTTAGGTTCTCGAATCTCACGAGGTCCAGATTCAGTACAACTTACTTCTATCGCTTCATCTGGACAAATCTTAGCACATAGACCACAGTAGTCGCATTTCTCCTCAACTACTTTTATTGCAACAGCTGGTCTGAAATCTGGAGGTTCTGCTGAATCCGACCAGAATATCTTGATTGCCTCTGGACAAAGAAGTTCACATAATCCACATAGGGAGCACTTCTCTTCATCTATGGATATTGTTCCACTTGCATACTCTTCAGCTTGATATGTCACAAGGTCTTCCTTTCGGTCCACTTTTACTTCCACTTCAAGGGAATCTGTGGGACACACCTTGGCACAGAGAAGGCAAGGTGCACACTTTTCCTCATCAATCTTGTGAACTCCTTCAATTCGATTGAACTCGTTTATTGCGCCTTCTCCCTCGTATTTTGTATCAAATGCTCTGAAGATACAGGCAGAGTCACAAAGACCACAGAAGGTACATGCGTCTGGATCAACATTGACAAGAGGTGCCCCCTCTATCAACCCAGAAGCGGTTTCCTTCACAGGCCCCATGGTTATTGCATCCCATGGACAAGGAAGACAGAGACTGCAACCTACACATCGGGAGATTTCGTAATCAAGAGTTCTTGTGAGAAGGGAAGTCTTCCAAACCAATCTGACCTTACCATCCACAATGTCCATGGAAACAGTTGGTTTCTCTCCAATTGCTACTTCATGTCTTTCCATTGGTTAAGAGCCCTCCACCTTCCTTGTGTCTTCTGTGGACTCTCTTCCAAGTGGTCCGAGTCTGGTAATCATATTCACAAAATCAGTCATCTGCTCTGCAAAGCGGTCTGCTTCGGAGGCAGATGCGCTTCCAAAATACAATCTATTCCCATCAATCCCTGCGGCCTCAAGAATATCCTGCAGTTTCTCGGTTCTATCTTTGGCGTGTTTTGCCCCTGACCTGTAATGACAATCTTGTACATGGCATCCCATAACAGCTACACCATCAGCTCCCTCTGCAAATGCAGTGAGCAATGTATCAGCATTGAGGCGGCCGGTACATGGAACTTGTATTGGCACCACATTTGGAGGATATCTCATGCGAGCGGTACCCGCTCTATCCGCTGCAGAATATGCACACCATCTACACAGATATCCAACAATTGCTGGGCGACTTGGATTGAACATGATCGCAGCTTTAGTTGCACTTTCAAGCTGTTCGTTTGATAGACATGGCAAGTCAAGAGCTCCGGAGGGGCAGGCCGCAACACATGCGCCACAGCCACGACAGGCAACAACGTCTATCTTAGGCACTTTCTCTCCATCGAATTTGATTGCTTTCGCAGTACAAACCTGTTCACATAATCTGCATCCCATACACAGATCAATATCAAACGATGGTACGCACGCATCGATTATCACCTCGCCTGAGGCAAGCAGGGTCTTCACTTTTGATGCTGCGAGACCTGCATGAGCTACAGAATCAGCTATATCCTTTGGACCCTGAGCTACGCCTGCCAGAAATACACCTTTTGATTCTGTGCTACTTGGAGCCAGTTTGATATGTCGCTCCAAGAAGAATCCGTTCTCATCCAGTGGGGCTTTGAGGAGTCTTGCCAGTTCTACATTCCCAGGATCTGGGTCCATTCCCACCATAAGGACCACGAGGTCTACTTCAAACTCGAGTAATTTCCCAAGAAGCGTATCTTCTGCACGAACGAATGTTTTGTTCGTTAGGGGGTCTTGATACACCTCACCAATCGTTCCTCTAACAAAGTTCACCTTGTATTCCTTTGCTGCCCTAACATACAGCTCTTCCTGTCCCTTGCCAAATGTGCGCATATCTGTGTAGAATACATATGCTTCACTATCAGGGAGTTGCTGCTTTAGCTGTATGACTTCTTTTACTGCCTCTGAACAACACGCCCTACTACAGTAGGGTCTCTTGAATCGGTGAGATCTGCTACCAACACATGGAACGAAAACGATTCGTTTTGGTGCCTCTCCCGTAGATGGGCTAACGAGCTTTCCGCCACTCGGTCCTCCTGGATTCATGAGACGTTCGATTTCAATGGATGTAACAACATCGGGTATCAATCCATAACCAAGCTCTTCTACAATCGTAGGGTCAAATGGTTTGAACCCGGTGGCAACGATGACCGCACCTACTTCAAGGACTTCTGTACAATCAACTTCGTCATAACGTAATGACTTTGGTTCACAAACACCTGCACAAGCATGACAACCAATGCAGTTGTCAATATCAATGTAAGGCGCAATTGGGACAGCGTCAGTAATTGGTCTGACCATTGCTCTTCTTTTTCCAAGACCACTGTTGTATTCATCTGCAACCTCTACAGGACATACCTCAAGGCATCTGTTGCATCCTGTACATGAATCAATATCCACATACCTTGCTCGTTTCTTTACTGTAACACGATATTTGCCTACATTTCCTCTAACCTCTGTAACATCGGCTAAAGTTATGATACGTATCGAGGAATGTCTTGCAGCTCTTGCCATCATGGGGCCTAAGATACAAATTGAGCAATCAAATGTGGGAAACAGCTTGTCCCATTTTGCCATGTGTCCGCCTAAGAAGCCCTCCCTCTCAACGATGATGGTTTCAATTCCTGCATCTGCCAATTCAAGGGCAGCAGTTATTCCTGCAACTCCTCCACCAATAACTAACGCTCTTTGAGTGATTGGCATTTCTAAGGTGGGTATTGCATGAGAATCTCGAACCCTAGCGATACCTGTATCGATAATGGCTGCAGCCTTCTTAGTAGCCGCTTCAGGATCATCGTAGTGAACCCAACTACATTGCTCTCTGATATTCGCCATGTGTAAGTGTCCTGGATCAAGACCTGCCTCTCTAACGGCATCAGAGAATAGTTCATTGTGAAGTAAGGGTGAGCATCCTGCGATTACTACTCTGTCCGATTTGCTCTTCTTAATTGAATCAATCAGATCATGAACACCTTGCTCTGAGCATAGATGGTCATCCACTTCTACCAGAGGAACACCGGCAAGTTGATACTTTTCTTTCAGTAAATCGATATCTATCGTTTCTGCGATATTCGAGCCGCAGCGACACAAGAAGATAGCTATATTGTCTTTATCTTCTGCTTTCTTTTTAGCTGTCTTTTTTTGGCTCACATATTTCACCTGATTATCGAAATACGCGTACGTGTAACTTGTTACGATGCCGCTGTGATTCTATAAGTTTGACTCTAGCGGATAAGGTAAACCGGTTATTCATTCTTTGCACTACAAATTGAAACTGTGTAAGATGTTTTCTGCACCCACCGTGGTTGATAGAAGAGTAAAACACATCCAGTCTTATTACTGGCATACCTTAGCCCGAATTGATATAATTGAAAAGTAATTATCAATCTCATGCGATATATGGTTTGAATGCAGCAAAAGACAAAAGAGGGTTGAAATTCTAACCTTTTATTGAGAGGAGTCGTGATTGAGAATGAAAATATCAATAGAGAGTACCGACGAAGCTATTTCTTGGATTGAGGAATCTCTGAAGCTTAACGACGCAGAGGAGACGTATAAGCGGCTAGATGCATGTAAGAAAGAGATTGTCAAGAGAGGAATAAGATTTTCCCATGAACAAGTAGAATTCCTGTTCGATTCAATTTTAGCAATATTCAAAACACCGAATCTAAGGGCGTCCTTTCCTTTGTTCGAGATGATTCTTACTAGTAGTGACTATGAAGTAAAGACACAGATGGAACTGTCTAGTGAGAATATGAGAGATGACCAAATGTGGGAACTTGGTGTTGATATTATAAAACGTGGGGGCATCATTTCAGAGGATGAAAATGTGCTATATTTTGATTATGTGATGGCATACTTTAATGAACCAGGTCTAATCGCAAAAAAGGACTCTTGGCGAAACGGGTTCATGTACTTGACAGATCGTCGCATTATTCTTGTTGGATACTACATATTCATGAATTATGGAAGATCTACTGGTTACCAAATATTCTATGATGACTGGGAAACGATGCCATACATTAGATCCATTGACTTCATCGAATATGATCGAATGAAATCCATAAAACCGATTTGGAAATTTAGTAATAAAGGCATCAAAATTGCATATGATACCAAGTACACTAAGAGCAAGAATAGATTCATTTATGGTCCATTTAACCTCAAGCCTAATCTTGATCCGGATGTTAGTGTAGAAGAGGGACAACTG
>CAYMLT010000023.1:0-21269 GCA_964391265.1 uncultured archaeon | reverse complement strand
TTAGCAATCTCCTACGTCGTATGGGGGGTCACCTATGCGCTCTACACTTCCTTAAGAGCGCTCGGAGAAAAACGGTTCTTCTGGATTATTGGATCAGCAATCATTCTTGCTGAACTATTCTTCTGCTGGTTTCTCACCCTTTGGTTTGGTCTTCTAGGATGTGCTATAGTTCGGGCCGGATATATCACCATTCTATTTTTGGCTTCATGGAGAAGACTTGCATCAAAGGGGCTTTCCCCATTTCAGTCGCTTTCATCTACTCTGATACGAGTGATTCCGGGCTCACTAGTAATGGGGCTAATTCCGATTCTTTTCAGACCGGACTCAATAATCCTCTTCTTTGTGCTACTGCTCTTGAGTTATGTATTCTATTTTGTTCTTCTTCTCCTAGCAAAGGAATTCAAGAAGAGTGACTTCATATTGATGAAAGATGCACTTCCTGAGCGTTTTAAAGGATTTATACAATACATTGAGCAATTAGTTCTTGGAACATGATAGCACAAGGCCAGTGTCATCCTTCAACTTTCCACAATCTCATATAGTAGTCCGCGACTTTAGTCCATGACATTTCTGACGCAAATTCACGAGAGGTCTTTGAAATTTTCTTCTCAAGTTCTGGTCGTTCCATCAGCCTCTTAATCTCTTCTGCAATGCCTTCTGGTGTCGATTGAAGAGAGATTGGAGCTCCTGATTCATGAAAAGATTGAAGATATCTATGCTTCAAAGGGGATGACGCGATACTCAAAACAGGCAGTCCGAATGACATTGCTTCTAAAAGCGACAAATAACCTGCGGCAAAACTGTATCTATGTGTTTTGAATAGTGGGGCCAAATCCTCAACTACACCGAGAAAATTCACATTCAGATTCATATTCTTGGAAATTCTCTCAAGCTCTGTTCTGAGGCTACCTGATCCACAGACAGTTAGCTCAATGGAGATTCCGTGTGCTTCCCTGAGATGCAATAATGCACTCATATATTGTCGAACTCCAGTGTCTTCCTCAAGTCTTCCCACAAATAGAATACCTACGCGTTTCGATTCAGATTCATTGTGAACAGAGGTACCTCCGTAAGACACGAAATCGCATCTGACTCCGTAAGACTCCTTAATGAATGAGCCAATGCATATTGTTCCTTTGACCAAATATCGCGAAATCTTACGAAGCACTTTGAAGTATCCAGGAATAGGATCTCGTTCAAACCCATGGTACGTCACAAAAATAGGTACATTGGGCATAAGAATCCTTATCGCAGGATACCAAGATAGAAGTGGAATTGCGTCATGTACATGTACTATTTGATATCTTGCTAATTTTGACCGCATAAAGAAAAGCCACAGAATAATCAGAGGAGGAAACTTATTCCAACCAAAAGGAAATCTGAAAACACGAATCGCATCGTATTTCTCGATTGTTGCCAAACCTGGTCTGTGACTAGTAGTCATTACATCGCATGAAATCCCTCTCTGAAGAAACACACGAACCACCTCTTCCACATGCTTCTCAACACCACCTACAGAAGGTCTGTAACGCGGTGTGATCATCAAAACGTGTTTCTTCTCTCTCATTTCATTACCTTCCGCCTTATTGCAAGTTGATGCGTTTGTGATTCTTGTGTAGAATAACAGATTATCGGATGCTCGCATCAGTTTCGTACACTATGCTTTTCCACCCTCCAACTTCATCATAGCTCCTTATTAATTTCAAATATCCAAGCTCGTAGAATGTGGAATAAGTGTCGGTGAAGGAAAAGCTTAGTCTTTCAAATACAACAATTACTTGGATGTTTCTGGAATCTATTGTATCTAGAATTAACTGTGAGATATTGACCGAACTCTGAATTTCATCGTAGGAGATTGAAGACACATTCAGATGCAATTCACCATACCATTCGACATACCACGGACCATTTTCATTAGTGAGAACCGTTGTTCCGTTTCCATATGTGTTATGCAGGAACCTACCACATTTCTGAATGCTATCAAAAACCTCTCTGGTTTCCATTGCATATTCGAATCCTGATATCGGTCCTGATACAAATAGAAGGCCAATCAAACTAACAACAATTACTACCTGTACATCCTTTTTGTCAAGAGAAGGCAAGCTGTGAAACGGTTTGGTTCCTGCGGAAACAATTAGATTGTCCTTATGAAAGGAATTACCAAGAAGCAAGATGAAGGTGAGGAGTCCACCAGCAAGAAGACTAGTACGAATAGCGAGCATACTCTGATAGAATAGAACTCCTGAGCCCAACTGGGAGAAACCAAGAAAGAGTTGATTTGATAGTGACAGTGCAAATAAATGGAAAACGAGTGTGATTAATGTACTCAGAATCAGCAATCTAAACGGTTTCTTTAGCACCTGCTTTTTCGTTGCAAAGAATGAACATAATATAACACCTAGAACGACCAATACTAGGAGGGGATTTGTTGATACAGCTGCGGAAGATGAATACGGAAAGAGAATCTGGATTTGTTGTAAGACAACGCTATAGAATCCCTCAGCAAACTCAGATTCCTCAGCATGTACAGGCAATGGAATGCCAACTGATGTTACAGAAATGGAAAGCTGAGGTGCATTACCTAGTACATCATCATAGAAAACAACAATATGACCATCTGAGCAATTGGCAGATATCTGCAAAATTCTTGAAGCCCCATCTTCAATAGGTGGCTGAATAGGAATAACACCATTTAGTATGTTAGCATTATGAAATTCCAAATCCTGTGATTCTATTCTCAAATCCAATTCTTGTTGAGTTAGATTCTGCCATGAAACATGAAGTGCCAGCCAGCTAATATCGATTGTATATGGAAGAAGCTCCTTCCTTAGACCTACATAGATCGAGGAGATACTCTCGTCATATACATCAATCTCGACACGAAAATCGTCTGCTTGCCGAATTGGTTCAAGAGAGAAAGTCCAAGATACTAGAGATCCAGTAGGTTTTAGATTGAATTGTAAATATGTAAAATAGCCAGTGGAAGACACCGCTAATGTTGAATCTATGGATCCATTACCATAATAACCAAGAAGTGCAGCCCCGCGTATTCTTATTTCACCACCTAATTCGATGGCAGTATTATTCCATGCGAGAGTGAACGAATCTCTATTTGAAATGGAATTAGACCAGAGGAATATCCCGCCCTCGGTCGTATTGATTTTCGAGGGCGTTTGTATATATGGTAGTTCAAACTGTGCAACCCATGCTTTTACGCCTTCAGTTGCTTGGGGTTCTACAGTAGATGAGCTTGGTGGTACATATAGTTCCCAATTCTGTATAGAGTTCTCTTTGGCTGAGATATTGGATGTTATCAAAATGGATGCGTTAGAAGCTGAGAGAATTGCGATTAAGAGCACAATTATCCCACTCCGTCTAGATACTTTATATTGATTTGTCAATCCAGCACCTAGTACCAGAAATAAAAGCAGAGGCAACAAAATCAGAAGTGGGACTGGGAAAAATGTAAGGAGACCCAGCATTATCACAAGAAATGCACTTAGATACACGTTTCTCTGAAGCAATTGGAACAATCTGCTTGACAGTCCCAACAATCTCTCTTTCATCAATGCAAAATTATTCGTGAAGCCATCGATCCTTTGGTCTATTGAAAAGGAAATTAGGAAAAGCAGCGGTGCAAAGATTGGTAGCATATACCTCCAATCCTCCCATACAACAATATCGCTTGCCAAGAGATAGAGTAGGGTATACACTGCTACCCAAGATACAAGCAACGCATCTGATTTTCCCCTTCTAAGGTATGCGTCTCGAAGTGCCAATATACTCAGTATCAGAGCAGAGAAATAAAACAGGCTTTCCCCAAGGGAGGGAGTAATCAACAAACCTGTGACCAAAATCCCTCTCGAAGCTAGCACGCCAAAATTCCATCCTACTTGAAAAAGCGATAATCCTGAAAAGAAGGCCCCCATTGCTTCAATGATCGCATTTGCAAATCCCATTCCTAGAGGCGGAGAAATAATCAATATGGATACAAATGGCACTACGATTGAGAGAAGGCCGCCTAACAATAATATCAACGTCTTCCCAAAATTCCCTCTAGTGATTCTATAGTATGGCACAATTAGGAAATATCCGATCAATAGTGCGGCAGCAGAAGGGCGTATGAGCACTGCAAGCAACAAGAAGATTCCAGAAGCAATTGAATAAACAAGCGATTCACCTTTGTGAATATTATTGAACCCTCTAACTATACATAAAATACTGATTAATGAGAAAAGGAGGGATGGAAGGTCAGTAAGCACTCTTGAGCTATGATGAATAAAGGGTCCGGAGATAGCAAAAAGAAGTGATACTATCAATCCAGCTCTTACGCCTCTCAATTCTTTGCCTATAAGATAGGTGGTAGGGACGATGAGCATTCCAAAAGTCTGTGCAATAATATATCCTGCAAGTTCGGTCTTTCCAACACCTATCATCACTACAACGATGAACATAGGAAGCCCTGGTTTGAAAGTAGCGTCTGCAATGTTGTTTTCAACCAGCATTTCTAAAGCTAATTTCAAGTATCTTGCTTCATCAGGGGAAAGGTAAGTCCAAGTGCTTGTTGGCACAAACAGTCTAAGGGAAATTGCAAGGAGAGTTATGAGGAACAATAGTAAGAATTCGGTTTTGACATGTTTCCGTATTCTTTCATAAATCACGAGTAGAGTCAATATTCATTCCTCATAGCAATCTCGGGCTTTTTCGTTGAAGCATTTATATTATCCTCTTTCTGATGAAACCGCACAGGTAATTAGGAAATTACCTTAACAACTATCATGCTTCTATTGCAGGGAGTGTCGGTGGGTATACATGAGAATTGCAGTCATTTCTGATGTCATCTATCCTTGGAATAAAGGAGGGGCAGAGAAGAGGTATTTTGAGATATACAGACGGCTTGCCAAGAAACATGAAGTTCATTACTTCACTATACAATATCCAGGGATGGAGAAGGAGTTCACGTTCAATAGAATGCAAGTTCATGCTATATCTCCTGGGCCTCCTAACCTTTACACCGCTTCGAGGAGAAAAATTGGTCCTGCAATCAAGTTTACCATCCTCCTATTCTTCACGTTGATGAAGTATAGATTTGACGTTATCGATTCAAATGAATTTCCTCATCTTCCTAATTTCACTGTTAAACTCTACAAACTCTTTCACCCGCGAACCATATTCCTCTCAACATGGCATGAGCATTGGGGCCTTTATTATTGGCTCAAGTACCTAGGATTATTGGGGGGGTTTTTTGGATATATTCTTCAGGTCCTGTCTGCTCAGGCACCAGATCATCTAATCGTTGTATCGAAGAAGACCAAGGAAGATCTAATCGATTCTAAATCAAAAAAACCAGAAAGTATAACCATCGTTGGAAATGGTATTGATTATGATGACATTAAAGAAACAATTACTAGTTTCAAGCCTCAAAAAGGCGTTGTCACCTTTGTAGGAAGACTAATTCCTGAGAAAAGAGTGGGTCTTCTAATCGAGTTCTTTCAGTACCTTAGGAAACACAATTCATCGATTAGATTGAAAATCATCGGAGGAGGTCCTGAGCTTGAGTATCTTAGGACATTGGATATTTCGGGATCGGTAGAATTCACAGGATATGTTAAGAATCATATTGATGTACTAAGACATGTAGTCGGAGCGTCTTTATTCATTTCAATGTCCGAACGTGAAGGTTTCAATATCTCAGCGCTGGAAGCTTGTGAAATGGGAGTGCCGACATTTGTGAGATTGGTCTGTTTTGTTCATCCAAACTTGCATGAGTTGACTAGATATAGTATAGCTGATGTGATAGATTCCCTAAATACACCATCTTCCCCAAATCCAGTTGTCCGTGAAGTTTATTCATGGGATAATATCGCAGTCAATATGGAGCAGTTGTTGATAACAAAATCTCGAACTGAAACCTGCAAATAATAGGGAAATATCGATTTATGCTGGATGCACAGTAACCATTCTATCTTCATACTCAATATAGTGCTCTAACTCTCTATATAGAAGAAAACAACTCGTAAGAGTAATAGCTATTAGGGATGGCACTATTATCAGATTTTGAGGATGAATTACGCCCCCTTCTACAGTATATAGGAAATCGATGTCATAGAATTGGTAGCTAGAAGATAGCGGATACATACTCACTGTGAGATTTCTCACTACTCCAGCAGAATAATCAGTCATTTGGGAAAAGAACGAATATCTCCACGGAAAATAGGTAAGGTTAGTGAATAGACCCGACCGTGGAATAATAGAACCAGTTGTAGGTCTTGAAAATTCATCTATACCTGAATACTCCATAGAGATTTCGCATTTTCGACCAAATGTCGGATCCCAGTTTGAGGCGATTCGTGTTTGAAATTCCGTTAGAGAGGTGTAGCTGATTTGGACCTGAATCTGAAAGACAATTACCAAATTCGTCAGCAGGCTGATATTTGAGATATCAGTCGAATTAATCCAAAACCGTCCATTACCATTGATAGAAGCAACACCATGACTAATGAGTGGAGTATCATTTCCATGTAGGCTGCTTTCAATGGATGAAGTCCATCCACTTGTTTCGACAAATTGCTCTTCCCAGGTTCGGGATTCATTAAAACCAAATCCCGAAAAATTATCATCGGTATAGCTGGGATAGAGAATCAGCAGTGAGAGAAACGCAAGAATGACTAGACGTTTTCTAGGTAACAGTAAAAACAGAGGAAGGGACCACAGGAGGTACCAACCAAAAAAGGCGGTCCTTGAGAATGCTCCCAGAAGTATAATGATAGATCCCAATAATATTCCGATTATATGGGTCTGCGTAATCTGAGTTTTCTCTTTCTTGCCAGATTGATACATTACTGCTACAGTCACTATGCCTAACATAATGGATACAGTACCCCTTACAATAGCGAAGTCAAGTGAAAATCGCCAATGGAAAAGATGAGCAAGAGAAGTGAAAGGATATGCACCGGCAATTATTCCCAGACATATTAGAAGTATTCCAAGGATAATACTAGCTTGTTGAAATGCTCTACTATTGGTCGAGGGATTGTCCTTGAAGTTGTAATAAAAAATCAACAATACTCCAATTCCCATGAATATGGTCACAACAAGGCTAGTCACAAAGAACTGAGAGGAGGGATCTGCAAGAGGACCAAGCAGGGCTCCGACAATCCCAGTAGATGATGATTCATTTTGAATACTAGAAGCGCTAGAATCAGAGTGATAGAGTGCGGCTATGGCAATTGGAATGAATGTCAGAAGTCCCGTTATAGTAGAAATAACTAATGTGATTATACGTTCACGCAGAGACTTGGAGTGCAAAATAATGACAGGCAAAAGGAATAGAGGATAAATCTTCACAGCGGCTCCCAAGACAGTGGAAACTGAAGCCAAACGGTTTTGATTGTTTAGCATCAACCAGATTCCCAAAAGCATGAACAGATTTGCCAGCGGTTCGAAGTGGCCATTCCATCCCGATTCAATTATGGAAATTGGAAGAAATATATATCCAATGGCAACAACACATGCCCATTTTCTATCTACCAGAAGATTCACAATTTCATATATAATAATGCAAACAAACCCATCCAGAATGGCAGCAATAAATCGGAACGCATCTGGAGAAGGAAAAATTATAGATACGGGATAAATGATGTATGCAAACAATGGAGGATATGGAAAGTAGAAGTCTAGATAGGGGATGCTCCCGGCAGTCATAAACTCTCCATAATCAAGATACCATAATGGATCTAGCGAGATTATCTGAGTTGTACCAATGAATAGCAATCGAGGAAGAACGGTTATGGCAAAAAGAATCAGATATAGATGTTTAGAGCCGAGGATTGAACTCTCCCTTTTTCTTTGCCAATGAATTATTGTTGTAATAAGCAAAACATAGCTAGAGATCCAGATGTATATTATCACAAAGAACGGATACATCAACGACCCGTATAGGCGGATAAGAATGACACAGCCAAAGTTCAAGGCAAGTAGCGTTGCAAAGGAGAAGATTACAAGGCGATTAAGACCAGCAGTCTTCAGAATTGATGTCACGCACTTCTAGCCCCTTTGTTCCTAGCAGGAAGAAGCTTCAGTAGAAGCCAAATGTACAAAAGAAAGGTAGAGCTTCCAAGTTTGCTCTTACCTCGAGCACGATTCCTAAAGACAATAGGTATTTCCTTGACTCTCAGGGAACGATTCTTGACAAGAATCTCCAAAAGCAGCTTGAAGTCTGCGTCATGAATGCTTTCATTCATGATCTGAGGGGATCTACATGCAAAAAATCCACTCATTGGATCTTTCACTTTTAATGCGAAAAGATAACGAGCCAATAAAGTTGCAACTTTGCTGACAGCAATCCTAGTGCCGGGCCATCCAATGATTCTTCCAGTTGGGACATATCTAGATCCTATTACAATATCCGAACCATGTTCAATAGATTCGAACATCGTGCGAAGGTATTCAGGATCATGTGAGAAATCGGCATCCATTACTACAATAGGGCCAATATGAGCGTGTTTGGCACCATACCGTACTGCAGAACCGAGACCTCGCTCAGTATGCCGTTCAAGCAACATAATATTTCCAAATTCGCTCTTGGCTGCATTCACAACATCGCAAGTTCCATCAGTACTTCCATCATCGACAACAATTACATTCATTTCTTCAGTACCAAGGTGGTGGAATATCTGACGAATAAGTATCCCAATATTGCCCCTCTCATTCAATGTTGGGATGACTACCGTTCTCATTTCTCACTGCACAACCTACTTATCGATGAATTCAATGCATGAGGTAAACGATTGTTCGCCATTTCCGCCGCACGTCCCACACGTTGTTATCGAGATATCTATTAACTCTGTAGCCGGCTCTTAGCTTCAGTTAGTCCTTTTAAATCATTGACAGGTATCCATGAGGAGGCAGGAATATTGATTGCAAATAAACGTCTTTCTGATGCTATTACCGGACAAACGACGCTCTCAAAAGATGATTCATGATCCAAAGATACCAATTCCCTGAAATATGAGTAGGCTTTTGGATCAAAAATTGTAATCCCTGTATGTGCTGGAATAGCCACGGGAGGATATTTGGTAATGTCTGTAACTCGTCCTTCAGTGATTATCATACCAGAATAGGCGAGCTTGGTTTCAGGCACAACCACAAAAGTTGCAATGCAACCATTCTTCTTGGCTTTCAGATGACCTTCCAAGAAAATTTCACCGTATGGCCGAGAAGTCCCTATTATCACATCATCGGGGTTATGAACAATACTAGTCATTCTGGAATCAATACAGCCATTTTCGAGAGCATTTAGAATTGCGCCAGCATTCCCCACCTTGCAACCACCAGGGTCTTCAGAGTACCTAATCTCCACATTCCATCTTGAACCATCTCCAAGATGTTTTTCCACTTTGTCTGCAAGGAATCCTGTTAGAATGGCAAAGTGTTTTATTCCAAATGATGCATAATCCTCGACGGCTTTCTGAATCATGCTCTTTTTTCCATCGATGGGAATCATTACCTTGTTGATGCCCTCACTATGGGTTTCTGCTCGAATCCGAGTTCCCTTTCCTCCTGCAGGCATTACAACAGCGGTAGACTCTCTCAATTCCTCAATTTCCATCCGTGATACGGTAGTGGATATATCTTCTGAATTAACTCGAGAGCGAAGTTCCTTCATGATAGATTCAAGAGTGTCCGCCATTACAATCGTTCTAGGGATAATTGCTTGAGTTGAAAAGCCTTGCTGAGCATTATGATTCGATGAGTCCTCTTTCCCTAAAAGGCAGTTGGGAGAATCTCAGCCAGTATATTATGATTGCAAATAATAGTAACCCCATTCCAATTACTGGATAGAACATGAAATCAGACCAGAAGAGATGAAAAGAGAAGGGTATTTTCAGAGGGAATAGCAGGTAAAGGCCTTGTTCATCCCAAGGACCCATAGTCATATCCATGAGTAGATGAGAAGCTGCTCCAACAATCAAATATCCAAAAATCTCTTTTCGCTTCAATTTGGTTTCATCAAAGAGCAAAGCAGCGGCCATTGAAAGAAGACAAGCTCCTAATATTGAGTGGAATCCTGCAGTAAGAGAGTATGTTCCATATCCCATGAATTCAAGCAGCCAGGTGAATGGGCGTTCGGCATCAATGAGAATCGATCCGATAAGAAGCATCGTCAACTTTTCTTTGTCCCTATGACTATTAGTGAGTATTGCGATTGTTGCTCCAACAAGAACGTGTGTGAATAGATCAGGCATAATTACTCACCTTTTAACACAAAAGCCATTCTGCCTTTGCTGAATTTGAAAGAAGTGAACAATAGACCTAGTACAATAATGAATCCCGGTATTGATCGCAGAGGAGAACTCCATTCATTCTGAACATGGTAATCCTCAACAAGTATTACGCCTTCTGATTCTATTTTACAGATACCTCTTAGAATTACTATATCGCCAGCTCTTACGACATATGTCATGTTTGAAAACAAGATTGTCAACCCTTCGTCGGTAACATATGCATTAGCTAGACTTGAGTCATTAGAGGATGAGAAGATAGTCACTGTCGTACTAATCTTAACATCTTCAAGGCGATTGATGTTCTCTGATATCAGAAACGCCTCAATTCGATGATATTCAAACGAATCAGATGGTGGAATCAAAACGGAATTGAATGATAGAGAGATTACCAACATCAGAGAGAAGGCAATCAATGCCTTTACAAAATTCTTCTTCATTGCAGAGCCTCCAGCAATCGGAGTCAATTCCTCTATGTTTTCATGATTACCTTTGTCTTTCAGCCATTTCAGCCATTTCCTCAAACAATGCAAGTGTCTTCTTCGCTTCTTCAGCATTCATCTTCTCAATGGCATATCCTGTATGAACGATGACGTATTCATCAACCTCCAATCCAGGAACTAAACTGACACACACTTTTTTCTTCATGCCACCAAAATCAACTTCAGCATAATCACCATCAATACTGAGAACTAATGCGGGCACTGCTAGACACATAGTATCATCCAATCCGGGTCAACAAGTCTTTGTTTTATAATGTTGTGAATCGACCATGCCACTCCTAAAACCTGTTTCTTGCCGATTGAATCTAATGGATAACAACGTTTATTTCCAGCTCAATATCGAAGGCATCTTTGCGAGATTATCCTATGTCGGGCTACGAAGATTTACGTGAAAAAATCGCGCGAAAGAAATGTAGAGTGTGTGTTGTTGGATTAGGATACATCGGTTTTCCAACTGCTCTTTTCTATCAAAGAAGCGGATATCAGGTCGTAGGAGTAGACTTGAACACAGAGCTAGTTGCTAATCTCAGACAAGGCAAGGTAAGCATGATAGAAGCGGGATTAGAAGAAATTGCAGCAGAAGTGTTACCAAAAATCGAGCTGCATTCTGAGTATAATTCACTTGAGGATATTGATATTTTCGTCTTGTGTCTTCCAAGCCCAATAGACATTGACAAAACACCAAATGTGACATACTTGGAGAACTCACTGTCAGATATTGCGTCCATTGCGAAAAACCATACTCTCATCATTATTGAAAGCACAGTGCCTGTAGGTTTTACAGAGGGACAGATGGAGCGATTCAAACAAATGAGTTCACTTGCCCCTGATGAAGAGTTTTGGTTTGCGCACAGTCCGGAGAGAGTTCTACCAGGTAGCGTTGTCAAAGAAATGGAAGATAATGACCGTTTGATTGGTGGTGTAACAGAGAAAGCAACGGATCTAGGATATTTGTTCTTGGCAGGTGTTTTTGGCGAAGGCAAGATACACAAAACAAACTCGAAGACTTCTGAAACGTCGAAACTTGCTGAAAACGCTTTTAGAGACTCATCAATAGCTTTCGCCAATGAGCTGGCACGACTTTCAACCGAAATCGGTATCGATGTAAGAGAAGTCATTCGCCTTGCAAATTTGCATCCAAGAGTAGACATTCTTGAGCCAGGATTGGGCGTTGGGGGATATTGTTTCCCGAAAGACGGGTGGATTTTGGTCAACTCCATGAAGCAGACGAAGGAAATAGCGCAAGTGATTCCCGCAGCACGATTTGTAAACGATAGCATGCCCAATCATACTCTTAGAAGAATCAAATCCGAATTAGGAGAGGAATATGGAAGAATCAGGCAATTTGGAGTACTGGGGGTTTCATACAAACCCAATGTGAATGACACGAGAATGAGTCCTGCTCTTGCACTCATCGAGCTCTTGGAGAAGGAGAAACGAGAGGTAGTTGCGTATGACCCATTGGTAAAGGGGAATTCTGATATCAGCATGGTTGATAACCTGGACGATTTGGTGGAATTTTCTGAGATAATCATACTTGCAGTAAACCATAATGGGATTGTGGATTTATTGCTATCATATGATTTGTCTAGAAAAGTGATTGTTGACCCAGCTGGAGTGCTTCTCAAGGAAAAGAAAAGATTCAGAGAATACATAGGACTTTCAATCTGAATCCGGCCATTTTCTCGAATTAACTCACGGGTTTCCAAAAAATCCCGAGTTCATCCGCTTTTTCAAATGCTTTTTTCATTTCCACATTACTAACCCTTCTGGAAATATCAGCAAAAGCATCTGGATTCCGTAGTACTCTGTGTTCAGGACGATATTGTGCCATAATATTGACCATACAATCGGGCAGATTTCTTGAAACCCACTCTAGGATGGGAAACGTACAGCATTCCAAATGATTGGGTAACACTAGGTGACGGATAATTACCTCGCCATTATTGTACGCAGTCAGATGATTTCTTGACACAATATCAAAGTAGTTCTTTACTCCAGACAATCTTTCAGCACATTCATTGTTTCCATACTTGAAATCAGAAAGCCAAATATCTACCAGATCTGCAATAAGGCTCATTCCCTCACTTGAACCATACATACTTGAATTCCATAGTTGAGTAATATTCGATGATTGATAGTCTAATGACCCTATGATCGTATGTGTGTTTGGAACAGGGTCTCCACCAACATAGTTGATATTTAAGGCACCATCTTCACCCAATCGTTCAGCAAGAATCGCGAGTTCTCGGGCTGAAACTACTCTGCCTGAGTTAGGATTCGTAGAGATATCGCTATTTTGGCAGAAAGCACATGCAAGACAACAAGATGAGAAGAAGATGGTTCCGCTTGGAATAAGAGGCGCCTCCTCGCCGGTGTGAAGGAATGCAGATGAAACTCGTGATTCTGCTCCAAGCTTGCACCAGCCTTTCTGGTCGAGAGACCTATCGGAACCACAGCGTCGCTCACAGAAATGGCAATCTCTCAGAATACGAAGCGCCAACTCTACTTTGAGGTCAAGGAATGTAGATGCGGCAGCTAGGTCAGAGGTTCTCTCGCCCCCGGCGTCAATCGACTCTACATATCCTTTGAATTCCGTGCTCAATTGTTCATGTTTTTTCCAGAGGGTATGCGACGTAGCATTAAGACCTACATCACATATAATATCCTTCGCAAGAAGATACTTTGCAAGATGATTTCCATCAATTATGCTTCTGTATCGGGATAGTCGTTTTAGAACTCCAGGGTCCTTCCATACTCGAGACGCATCTGGCCTGAATGCACGCCACATAATGTGACAATTAGGGATTATTTGATAAAAGGTCTGCGTGAGGTGAATCATAAGAGCACAGGATGTGTTTCTTGTTTATCCCATTCTAGCATGATTTCTATTGTCGCTTGGAGAGTGGAGATTTTTCGCTTCAGCCACTCATCAAAGGAAGATGAGAAACGCGTTACAGTTTTGGTGTCTGCAAGCAAGTCGGACTGAACAGGTGAAGGAGAGAAGAATTCGCACTCACTAGGTATGCTATCGCTTTCAAAGTACCAATTTCTGTATTTTGCGGCGACATCGGTATTCCGCTCAGGTCTTTGATATTCGTCGAAGCTGCACCAATTATATGTGAAAATAACATCGGATGCAGAGAATGCAGAATTGAAATCATCCGTAGTTTGGAAATCACGCTCAAAAGAATTGGCGACTGAACTAGCTTCTCTGATTACTCTCTTAAGCAACCCAAAATCCGTCGGAGCAACAATCGTGACATCAGCGCCGAGCATGGGCAGCAGTAATGCCATACTGTGTGCCACATTGGGTAAATCAAATCGCGTGCCAAATCCCCATGATATTGATATTTTCTTCTCATGTAAGTCGCCAAGCCGCTGGATCATGCCAAGAATCTCTGCGAGAGCGGCTGGAGATGAGTAGATATCATCGGCAATAGAAAGCATCGGCGAGGATATCTCAGAAGCGATTTTTTGCGTAGCTGTAAACCCACTACCAAACGAGCTGGCATCAATGAATGAAGTAATCAGAAGGTCAACTATTGAATCAATCATCCGACTAGTTGAAAGGATTCTTTCCAACCCTGTAGGTTTCTCTAAGAGTGAACTAAAGTCTGTCAGGCTGGCACCAGTTCTTGCAATAGCAGCTTTCACGGCTACAGCATCTGTTTTGCTAGCGTTCTGGTATAGAGAACCAAGAAAAATCGGCTTCGCTTCGGTATGAGAAGCTCCATCGAACCAAGATGCACTCGCCCGATTCAGTATCTCCTGGATTAGATTTCTAGTGTATCCTTTCACATTCAGGGATTCCATTTCTCCTCAGATGTGGAATGAGTAATATACGTATTAGCCTATTGGACTCTTCACGATGGCAGGATGAGCAAACCATATCAGGAGAAAGATTCGTGAACTGAAGTGGGAGAAGATAAGCAAATGCCAGTGAACCCAATTGACTATGGAAGATATGGACATCATGAAATGGTTCACGTTTTTGAAGAAGAATACCGACATCAGCTATGGCTTATGATAGAAGCAAGCGTTGCACAGGCTCAAGCAGATCTTGATATAATTCCTGAAGGTGCCGCGAAAGATATAGCGAACACTGCCAAACCGGAAATTGTAACGCTATCCCGTACAATGGAAATAGAAGCCTCAACAAGACACGACGTTGCGGCACTCTTTGAAGCAATCGCAGAGAAATGCATTGGTGAAGGAGCGAGATGGGTTCACTTCGGGCTTACAAGCAATGATGTCAAGGATACAGCCCTCGCACTACAATTGAAGAAGGCTTACAAATTGCTCACTTCACAAATCCATCTGCTGTGCAAAGCTCTTGCAGAGCGAGCAGTTAATTCTGTGGATATTGTTGCAGTAGGAAGATCTCATGGACAGCACGCGGTTCCAATCACCTACGGTCTTCGATTTGCAGTATGGTTGGATGAGATACTTAGGCATCGAGAACGGCTCCTTGAATCTGAAAATCGTGCAATCGTAGGAAAAATCGCTGGGGCAACAGGGAGCCACGCGGCACTTGGTAAAGTAGGATTAGAACTACAACAAAAAGTCATGGAGAATCTGGGGCTTCATACACCAATTGCAACAACCCAGATTGTACAGCGAGATAGACTTGCAGAATCAATTTTGACCTTGGCCAATCTTGCGGCTAGTATTGAGAAATTTGCAACGAATATAAGAAACCTTCAACGAACGGAAATTGGAGAAGTATTCGAACCGTTTGCAGGAGGAAAACAAGTCGGATCGTCAGCAATGCCCCACAAACGCAATCCAGTATCATGCGAGAAAATATGTGGCATTGCACGATACGTTCGCAGTCTAGTGGCACCAACATTGGAGGATGTGATAAGCTGGGAAGAGCGAGATATAACCCATTCATCAACCGAAAGGTTCGTTGTGCCCCAGGCGTTCATTCTGGTGGATTATCTTGTGAGAGAGATGACTAGAGTTATTCAGGGATTAGAGATTGATACTACCGCTGTTGAACTGAATATTACTATTTCAAATGAAGCAATTCTCAGTGAATACATCCTGACTCAGCTCACAAAATCAGGGCTTCAAAGACCAAAGGCGCATAACATCCTGCGAGACCTAAGTGTAAAAGCTAGAGAACAAGATACAACCCTTCTGGAATTGGTCAAGACAGATAAAAACACAAAGGAAGCTCTGGAAGGAACAGAGATTGATATTGACAAGTACCTCTATTCCATTCGCGAAACCTCAAATCATATTGTTGAAACCTCAGTGAAGAAATTCAAAGATATAGCAAATACGACAGAATAAAATGTACATCACATGTTGGAGAGATGACACGTCATGAAGAAATTGCTTGTAACACTTACACCTTCAGAAAGCAAGAGATTGATAGCGAAGGGAATGTTCGCACTGGAAGAAGTGCAAACAGCCCTCAAGGAAGGATACCTCTGCATCACATTAGGAACAACATCAAGCTATCTCGTTGAAGAAATACTAGGAGAGTATGATAAGACCACACACGTAGCGGGTCTTACCATCGATAGGGGAATGACAGTCACACAAAAAGAGAAACGTGCGTTTGATGCGATATTCCACAAGGGCGAATATCTAGAAGGAAAAAAAGTGATAGATGTCCTAGAACATATGGGCCCAAATGACGTTATCATAAAGAGTGCTAATGCGTTAGATGAAAACATGGTGCCTTTGGTACTACTTGCCAGTGAAACTGGAGGTACGATAGGTTCATTCATTGGAGCTGCGGCATCAAAAAACATCGATGTGATAATGCCCACGGGTCTCGAAAAGTGCATCCCTATCGACTATGAGGACATCGTCGGACGTTTTGGGAAGGACGACTGGGACTATTCGATTGGCATGCCAGTTGGTATAATTGCAGTATCAGAGGGAATTCCTTTCACGGAAATCGAGGCGGTCGAAACTCTCTTTGGTCTGGAGGTCTTTCCAATTGCAGCAGGAGGAATAAATGGAGGCGAGGGATCAATCACGTTATTCATTGAAGGGGACGATGATGACATTGAAAGCGCCTACGAATTCATGCAGACCATCAAAGGCGAACCGCCGTTTCCCAAAGTTGAACATGTGGTATAATGTAGTAGATGGTGGATGATTTAGGAAATGGTAGATGATCCAGTAATTATAACAGAAGGTCTAACGAAAATCTTCGAGAAGGGCAAGAAGAGAGAGGTTATTGCTCTACGGAATGTGAACCTTGAGATTGGACGAGGTGAAGTGTTCGGCCTTCTAGGTGCCAATGGAGCAGGCAAAACGACACTCATCCGTCTACTGGTCGGATTACTCACCCCTACGGAAGGAAGCGCCACAGTGTTAGGAAAAAACATTGTAAAAGATATGGCATATATCCGTCAGCGAGTCGCACTTCTTCCACAAGAAGCGGGTATCTATGAACGACTGACTGCAAGAGAGAATCTGATATACTATGGGGGGCTCTACGGAATCCCAGAAGTAAAACTCCAGGAACGTGCGGACAAGCTCCTTGAAGTTGTGGGACTCAAAGAAAAAGAAGACTACCAAGTGAAGGGATTCAGTGGAGGAATGAAAAGGAAGGTTCTAGTAGCCAGAACCCTCATCATAGAACCTGAAATTGTATTTCTAGATGAGCCAACAACTGGAATTGATACACTAGGAGCTCGTGTTGTTCGTAATTTGTTGAAGGTTCTTAGCTCAGAAGAAAAACGTACCATTATCCTGACTACGCATGACCTCAACGAAGTTTCCGAATTATGTGATAGAGTGGGAATTCTCAATGATGGAAAACTAGTTGCAGTTGGGAAACCTTCGGAGCTCGAAGAGAAATTTAAGGCGGCGAACCTTGAGGATGTATTTACTGGGTTGGTGACTGGAGAAGGAGTTTATGGAGGAGATCATCTATGAATCTGCCTAGAATGGACACAAAGACATATTGGATGTTAAAGAAGGAAATCAAAGAGGTAGTACGATCCAGATGGCTACTAGTTGGGTTTATCATTAGTCCTTTGTTTGCGTGGGTATTCGAAGGATTCTTCCTTTCGTTCATAGTAACGGTGTCTGTTGAAGAAACCGAGCTTGTGTACATCACCAATGATGATCATGGATTGTGGGGAAATACACTCTATAATTCAATTGAAGGGTTTAAGGATAACTTGAAAATAAGCGAACTGGTGAATATCACCAAGCAACAGGGCGAGGAAATGGTTGCAAATAAGACCGTCACGGTGTGGGTGTATATACCTGCAAACTTCACGCAGGATTTGAACGAAACAACGCAATCGCAGCTAATAATATGGATAAACACTGCAAGCTTACGAGCATCAACAACGGCCAATTATATCACTGAATACGCAAAAGCTGTCATAAATGAGAAGATAACAATTCGGGACCTTACGGTTGTCCCGCAAACAATTTCTCCTGAAGCGACCTTCGGACACCAGCTTGCAATATTCCTTGTCATGATCACCTCAGTACTTGCTCCCGCCCCCTACGTTAGCAAATCTTTTGCTGGTGAACGAGAGAGGCATACTTTGGAAGCGCTACTGGTTGTTCCGATGAGTAGAATCAAGATTCTTGGTTCGAAGGTTGTAGCGGGAATACTCCTAACGATGATATATTCGATTTTCACGGTTGTTGGGATTTTATTCTACAATTGGTGGATAGCACTACGAGTAGCTGCATTTCCACCTAGTTTTGCTGAGTATTATGTAAGCCTCTACTCCATAAACCCCACTTCAATTCCGTTGATATTCTTCTGCCAATTTCTGGTTCTACTCTGTGCAATAGGAATCGGAATAACGATTTCTACCTTGGCAAAGGATCAAGCAAGTTCAGAATCCATCAATAACCTTGTGCTCTTAGTTCCAACTTTTGTAGTGGGAATACTTGGATTTGTGGGAAGTATCTCGCAATATGGCGGACTCTTTGGAGCGTTTGTGTATGCCATTCCATTCACTCATGCAGTAATCATACTGAATGGTGTGCTCTCTGGTGTGGCAACACCCTTGAGCATCTTGGGAAACATCCTATACTTGGTTGGAACCACGATTGTGTTTCTAATTATAGGAGCTAAGCTCTTCGAACGCGAGGCAATCATTTCATAGAATCAAATGGTCTACTTAACAGGCCATTTTGGTTCTATCGTAACACCTGCCCGTTCTATCAGCTTGCTACTGTGTTCGCGAGCGAGAGTTCGAACCTTGGCTTCATCCATTGTGAGTAACTTCTTGTTGTCCATTAGCAAGCGTCCATCCACAATGACAGTGTCAACATAATGTCCACTACCAGAATAGACTAGGTTTGATACCGGATTGGTGTTGGGCGTCAGTCCAATATCATTCATGTCAATGATAATAATATCTGCTTTCTTTCCTACTTCAAGAGACCCGACCTCATCTTGGATTCCCATTGCGACTGCCCCACCCAGTGTAGACAATTCGATGACCTGCTCTGCAGGTAATGCAAGAGGGTCATTAACCATAGGTTTGTGTATCAATGCGGCAAGTCGCATTTCTCGAATCATGTCGTACGTGTTGTTACTAGGACCGCCATCACACCCAATAGAAACGGGGACACCAGTTTTAATCATTTGAGGGATCTTTGCAAAACCTGAGGCAAGCTTGGTGTTACTAGAGGGACAATGCGAGATGTTGGTCTTTGTTTCGGCCAGCAGTTCAAGTTCTTCGTCTTCAAAATGAATCCCATGTGCAAAGACCATATCAGGACCAAGCAGCCCCATATCCTTTGCAAAGCTTGTGAGATTTGGGTAACCATTGTCTTTCACATACTGTACATCATCAACCACTTCACCTAAATGCATAGTCATTCCCGTTTTCTTCTCCCTAGCTAATTTGACGACTTCTTTGAAGAGGTCGTGGCTCACCCCCCCAAGGGACCTGAGACCATACCAGATTTGTAGGCGTCCATCGGCTCTGCCATGCCATTTCTTATGCATTGCATCTGTTTCTTTAAGACAATCATCGGCATTTTCCACCATTCCAGGATACATTATATCGGGATTATCTGCATAGCCCGTGGAATCCATTACTATCTTGGATAGTGCGGCTCTCATCCCAACAGATTCCACGGATTGGGAGATTGCATCTAATCCATACCTAGTATGAATCATACAATCGAGGAATGATGTTGTGCCTGTACGTATCATCTCCGCCATACATAATTCTGCGGATACGACTCCATCCTTGCCTTGGAAGTTTCCTTGAAGAACCCAGACATAATCCTTGAGCCAATTCACCAGAGAAACATCGTCTGCACACCCACGAATAAGTGCTTGAGAAAGATGGACATGTGTGTCAATAAGGCCAGGCATCACAATTCCGTTCTTGGCATCAATGACTAAATCGGCACTATATTTGGAGGATGTATCTGTCTTTCCAACGTCAACAATCTTGCCATCTTCAATATAGATGGCTCCTTTGGTTATGATATCCCTTCTTGGGTTAATTGTGAGAATATACCCGTTTTTGATCAGAATACTTCGCGGAGATGTCATAGATGTTCCTCCAAATCACTTAGTAAATGGTGATAGAAATCATAACACTTTTGGTGGAAAGTCATTTGAAAATGGGGAATTTGATTTCAACATCAAGACCTTCTTCAGGATGTCCTTGAACGCGGTCTAAAACCTTTAATGGTGCGTCATACTTTCTAGCAAGGCGTCTAACAAGGTGGATACCAACGCCACTGGACCGACGAGTTGGGTCAAATAGCCTGGCCTTTTGCTTTTCATCAAGGCCTGGACCGTTATCCGAAATTTGCACAGTAAAATGATGGGGTTCTTTCTTGCCAGAAATCCAAATTCGCTTGTCTTTTCGTGGATTGTGTTTGACACTGTTTTCCATCAGGTTCCAAAACAGATGTCCAAGAGCCCGATCAGCTCTAACAGTCAGTTGTTCTGGTATATCCTGAACCTCTGGATTTATTCCATATTGTCCAGAGAAGAGACGTATCTGCGTATGTAGAATGTATGCCAAATCTGTTGCAGCCAGAGGCTCGCTTTTGGATTCCTCTGCACGGCGCACATTACTTATCAATTCTATACAACGACTAGCCCCATCCAAGACGTAGCTTCTTGCATTGTCAACCTGATCGGGTGTGGAGTCCCCGTCAAGTAAGTCAGCTCCAGCAAGGATGAGCTGTAGTTGGTTACCTATATCATGCAACAGAAGGTCAAGAAGAAAACGTGCTTCAGCTTCGGCTCTCTTCAGTTCTGAAACATCTGTAAAAACTGCAAAGCTCCCAAGGTAGTTGTTGGAAGAGTCAAACCATGGAGAGGCGTGTACAATGGCAGGTATAAGGGCACCTGACTTGTGAATCAGGTTGAGTTCGTATTGTTCATGCTTGCCCAATTTGCGTTCAGCCACCTTTTCATCGACTTTCGATTTGTTCCACCCGTGGACCCACATGGAGATTGGTTTTCCAATGAGTTCATCTACATTGCTGTACCCTAATATTTCGCATA
>CAYMLT010000022.1:1995-22289 GCA_964391265.1 uncultured archaeon | reverse complement strand
GTAGTGCATCAAGGTCCGTTATCTCCCTGCCACTTTGTGGTGATTATATTTCATTATCCAATTGAATATTGATTGTGTCATATCATTTTGGGACTAGGTACTACGGTTCCGTTCCCATGTAGTTGAAAAAGAAAAACGGAGTGGACTAACCACTCCGAATCATTTCCTGTGAAATTATATTCTACAGACTTTCAAGAGAGAAGATGGTAACTGCTATGGATTACTGTATGACGTGTCCAAACACTTTAGCAAGTATAACATTGCATCACTTGATGGGACATGGTCTCCTACTCTAACTGAGTAACTTGTACTGGTAAGATCACCTAGATAGAAGAAGTATGACCAGTAGTGTGCCCAATCAACTGTAAGAGTAACCTCAAATAGGAATCTGTGTTGATTGTATGATTGAGCCTCTTGATTAGGTATTCCAACTGTAAAGACCATACCTAATTCCTCAGTATATGTAAAGACCCCGACATCCATTACTGCATTTATGGTTCCCAATCGATAATAGTTCGTTGTTGAATATTCAAGATATGTCATGCTTTTGCTTTGAATATCTGTAGAGGCAAAGCTGAAACTATATCCCAGGTTAAGTCCAATATCATATGATTCTCCATCTCCAAAGCTACCACTAACCCCAGCCTTGAATGAAGACTCCACCTTAGTACCATACAAATTGCATAATACTTCATAATCATAAACATCCATCCATGGAGCTGGAACACCAGGACGCGAAGGATCGGTGATATCACTTACACTAACACGAAGATGCATTTTATGCGCCACAAGCCAGTGGTCACCTGACCAATGGGACTGAGCTATCGCTTTTGCAAATATTGGAAATTTGGTTGCACCTTCATTCGTATCCTCATACCAAATATCCGAAGGGATCTCAACTCGGAAATCCATGACTCCGTTTTCGTATACTCGTTCATAGTATACACTAGTTGCTGAAGCGTTATTCACTAGACTTAGTACCACTAACAGCACTGCTAAAACAATGATTTTTCTATGTTTCATTCGTTACGTAGTCCTCCAATTCCTCTCCTAATTCTTCACATGCGCCTCAGCATCACATTCTGTATTTGCTATTATAAACGAAGAAAAATCGTCTAAGAATGCATTCCAGGGCATCAAATTTGGGTTCACTCCTGAAAACTCAAACAAAGTGTCGGGAGGTTTGAAACTTGCATGTTAACATTTGGCCAAATTCGGTTAGCGAAGGTGGTAAGTTATACCAAGATTCATTGAGAGGTGTGTATCTTTATGTCCGGGTTTCCCCCCTCTCTTCACACGTTCTCAACAGTGATTACTACATTCAGTAATATAAAGGAATGAAAACGGCTTCAGAGCTCATTCTAATGTATCAAACGAAGGTCTATTCCTAAGAGTCCAAACAGAGTGTCGGGACGACTGGAACATCTGTGTTAACATTTGGCCAAGTTAGGCTAACCAAGATAGTCTGTTATGTCAACATCTGTGGAAGTATTCAGGAACCCATCCTCACCATACTCGTATCCAGCCAGAATATCTTGATTGGGTCGCCCTCCGAGATAGTTAGTTGCGAGGATTGACTTGACTGATTTCACACCTTTCATGCTTTTCAGTGAGTTGAGAAACCAGTAGTACTCTTCCAAATGAGTATGAGGTGTTTCAAGCCAGAATATAACACCTCTATCCGATTTGAAATATAGATAGATCAGCGGGAACCCGGATAGTACTTTGAGTACTCTATTGCGCGTTTTGGAATCACAAACAACCTCAACTGGAATATCATAATGAAATCCAAGCCTTGCAAACCAGAGGAATGGAGTAAGAATGCCGCGTTCTATTAGCAGCTGCTTTCGATGAGATATTGTTCGCAGAGGTAAGGTATGTCCCTTTGTCTTCAAGTGTGTCTGTGCCTCGCTTGGCTTCATTCTGGGATTCATGCATAAAATTTCTTCAAGAAGAAAATCAGAATAGGTAAGGTCTTTCATGAACTCGTTTCGTTCGGTTGCAGCTATGCTTGGTACGTAGGAATTTTCAGCATCCAGATTCTTCTGGATGATGCAGTCAGGTAGAAGCCACTCTCCACCTTGCATCAACGCAGGGTTCATGCATCTCCCACTTCCTTCATAGAGATGTATTGATGAATACTTGAAGAATTCATCTGAAACTTCCTTCATTCCGTCCTTGAATTCAAGAAGATTTGCTGAAGAACCCGGTATTAGGAATGCGGAAACGATAGAGTTGCTATTCGGGTATTGCAGAAACCTCGATGTGAATGGGTAGGATTTGAAACAAGTTTCAATCTGTTTCCATGATTCAGTGTGGTTCAACTCAAAAATGAAGAATACTGGGCATAAACCGAACCCACTGACATTGTTATGCCCGAGTGTTCGAACCCAATGATGTGATTCAAGCTTCTTATACGCATCATACACCGTGCTCCGGTGCAGGTCCAAAACTAAAGATGCGTCTTTGAAGGAGTTCATAGGATTCATGGCGAAGTACTTCATAACAGCTGCTTGAGTAGCTAAGGGAACTTGATGAGGTCGGTTAAATCCTAGCATATCATATATTGCAGAATTTAGCTTTTTTGAGGTCACAATGTGATGCTTTTTGAGATAACTCAGACTCTCAGTAACACGATCAATCATATCTTGCGACCAAGGTTCATAGAGAGGGATGAAGACACCTGCTAATGCTTCAGAATCTTTATGCAGTTCTTGACTTATGGTGTTTACATCCTCAAGAGATATGAGATTTGTACTAAGTGCTATTTTCAGTTTTATCAGGTCCAAATAGTATTGAGAATCTGGTTCTTGATTGCCAAGCAGTTCCTCGTAGGGCGTTTCTATTGATGCTAGAATTCTATCACGTTCTGTGTTGTATTTAGTTTCTACTGGATTCATCTCAAATCCTCGTTCCTCGACATGAGATGATTTTCTTTGAATTCTAAAAAGGTTTGACCCCTAGAAAGTGGTTCGCAAGAAAGAGATTTCTGGAGTGTACCCTATTGAGTGCAAGCTTTTCCGTCAATCTGTGGGGGGTTATATTTCCTTGTCAGATGGAATAATGAGAGAGTCATATCCACGTTGGGGCTAGGCGCTATGGTTCCGTTCCCATGTAGTTGGATCTGACGCGATGATTGAGGTTTTTAACAAGACAGAGGGCATTTCTACCTTGTCGTTTTATCATATCCTGTTTCTAGCTAGTGTACTTTCTTTGGAAGTAATCGAGAAGACAGATTACAAAAGAAAAAGGCGAGAAGGGGAAATGCTCCCCCTTCTTCAAATAATTGTATGCATGAATTAGCTCAGATACATATCATGTTGTGAATCACCATCGTATTCGAATGGAACGGATGTCATAATACCATCGTCAAGAACGTACTGGAATGCATCCTCCAATGAATGAGTGGGATAATCATAAAGATACATCAAAAGCCAATATGTAAGTTCTGAGTTATGATATGATCCGCTTTGATATCCTACATTGTTACCATCAGCAGCAGCAAGGAAGTAGATATTGGTATAGACTGAAGAACCAAGTGCTGCGAGTTCCGGCTGAAATCCTCCGGAGAAACAATTCATGAAGCAGAGAAATACGTTGTCAGCACGACAGTCCAAGAGGATTGCAGCTAGCTCATTGTCTGTTAGAAGGCCATCTTCTCCTGATTCTCCATCCAAGGTGTCCCACATATCAAGACCATGAGTGACATAGTCAGCGGTATATCCATGTCCAGAAGTAATGAAGCTAATCATATCATTGCCATCAGCCATCTCTACAAGTTCCAGTAGCTTCTGTTTGACATTGTATTCAGTTGCTAGACCATCATCTTTGACGTACAAAGAGGAATCATCACCCAGCACATAGATGTTGGTTGGTATGTAGTTTTGCTTCTGATAAAGTTGCTCGAACCAGTCATTGGCATCATCATCTGAATAAGGCAAATCATTAACAGCAGCGCTTTTGTAGTCGCTAATACCCACAATCAAAGCATACCTCTCAATCGGAGTATTGAACTCAGCTTGAAGATTCGAATAAGTCAGACCAGTTCCTATTGCAAGATCTTTAGCAATTTCAGTGAAACCTTGTTTGGTTGCTTCAATTTTCACTCCAGTCCAGCCTCCCGGGTAAGCTTCTTCCCACTGAAAGAGAAAATTCCCAGCGTAATCAGACTCAGCTGTCCCGATGTAATCATATCTACTCTCTAACCGACGATATACATCTACAGATGCACCATTGATTCCGACCTGAGTCAATGAGTCAATGATTGATCCTGAAACAGTGTAATAGACTTTCTTTATCAGCGTGAGGGGATTCATGCTAAAATCAGTATCACTCTCAGTCTTCGTAGTCACGCCAGTATAATGATCTGCAGCAGAAGCTTCAACCTTCATGGTTGTGATTGTATCTATGTCATTAAATTCAACATAATAGTGTCCATTGGAATTCGCAGTAGTTTCTGTAACTTTGTACCAGCCCTCATACACTGGCTTGTAAACATCAATATGTGCGTACCCGAGCGGTCCGTTATCATAAGAGGAGAGAATATCTCCTTGCACGGTATATGTTACTTCTTGAGGAAGAGGGGTCATGTAGATGTTGCCGAAGTTCGTGTATGTACTAGCGCTCTTTGTCCGTGTAGTGCTTACATAGTTCTGATGTGTAATCTTAACAGTGAAACTCGTAACACGGGAAGATGAGGTGTATGTAAAAGTGAAATATCCATTAGTTTCAGATATCTCCTTCATCAAGTATGTTGAACCTTTGTAGAGCTTGACACTGGCAGCAAAAATGGGATTACTAGTTTGACTGTCCTTCAAATACCCATACACAATATATGTGTAACCTGGTGGTGGTGGTGGTGGTGGCTTATTAGAAGGAGGGGCAGCGCATACTAAGGCGCTCGCGTAGGATAACACTAGCAATGCCATGATTAAGCTACTTGCTATTTTTAGATTCATCTGTTTCTTATTGACCATTAGTATTACTCCTGACCTGTATTGCCTGATTGATTCCTACCACAATCCGACAATATCTCTATTCCATCCTCTATCTAATAAACAATGCGAAAAAATGACAAGATGAGCAGAAGAATTCATAACCAATCAAATATATATTTGATATTGTGTGGTTTTGATGGCTCGTAGCAGAGGACGACTTGTATTTGCAGCGTTGCTGTTCGTAGTGGGCTTGGCCATCTTTGTTGATGACTTGCATGATTTCTTACCAGGAATGGAGTTGTTTCACTGGATGCCTGACTTCAATCCGATCTATGTACTCGGATTCCATCTGGAACACTTGTATATCGGTAGATTAATCATGTTAGTTGCCCTGATAATGGCGGCTTATGCGTAGATGTTGATGGAAAGCCTATTCGGATTTGACCCTTGGATCCGCAACAATCTGGATTGGATTTCCCTCAGTATCTTCAATATTGAAATAGGACACCATATCGGGAATGTCCACTATGTCAGTCGGCGATAGTCCCTTGCTATTGAAGTACTCTCTAGTCTTATCGAGATCATCAACATTAACAGTAAGAGACCCCGAGCCCTTTTTGACCTCGCCTTCTGTTAGGTTCAATCCAAGTCGCGCGCCTTCAACCGGAAGTGCAAACTCTGCCCAACCAACCTCTGCGCCTCCATCCCAGACCTTCTCTAGGCCCATGATCTCTTCGTAGAACTTCTTCGCACGGTCAAAATCTTTTACTTGATACTGGAAGTAAATCGAATCTTTCTTGTAAGGAAATGGATATTTCGTCATTTTTCTCGGCCTCTATATTTTACTTAGCATTCCTACCTTCAGGTTTTCTAGCGGTGAAATTGCCTTGTATCGAACATTGGCAACTCACAGAGAGAACCGAAATTATTCTATTGGCGTTCGATAGGAATCTCTACCAAATAGTGCGTTAACTATAATTAATAATCTTGTCATCGGTGTTTTGGAGCTGAGAAGATGGCATAATTCAACTCTCAAGCACTGCAAGAACAATCAAAGGAAAGATAATAGTTGCATCTCCAATAACGGACTCGAAGCTTGCTTCAGTCTGTACCTTGTGCCAAGATACTCCTTCTTCTAGAGGAGCTCCACCCAGACTGCCACCTTCTGGGCGATCGAGTGTTATCTGAATTGCCAGATCCAGTCCACCCTTGAGGATGGTGCTGCCCATTGTGAAGTGCTTGGTCAATCCACCACCAAGCATGATGGCACCGGTCTTCTTGGATTCGAGGACAATCTCACCTAGTATCCTGAGGTCTTTGACAAAATCAAGGTTCAGCTTGCCTGATGTGCTAAATGTATAGAGATGAAAGCCCAACATTGAATCCATCAATCCGGGCGAGAAAATAGGCACGTTCTTCGAAGCTGCTTGACCCACAATCGAATTCTCATCATCAATGGTGTGTCCGAGTTTCTTCAGGAATTCACTAGGAGATAGTGTGGTTCGTTCACTGTCAGTGAGTGACTCCAAGAACTCGTATATCTTTGACTCGAAGGTCTCAAAGTCCTTTTCTTTTACGTAGAGGTCAGCAATTCTCCCCATTCCTGCCTCCCTGAGAGCAACATCATCCTTCCGAGCTGGAACCCGATAATGGGCGCCTCCATATGCTTCGACTAGGTCATGGACAATATTTGCTCCACTTGTAATGATGACATCTACGTATCTCTCTTTAACCAGATGTGCAATAATATGCCTGAGACCTCCGGGAACCATTGGGCCAGACATCGCCAGATACGTGAGACAATCTGAATCCTTGAACATCTTGGAAACAATAGCAGCCGCACGGCCAAGCCGTCCTGCACCAAGAACACCAACTTCAAGCAGAGAGTGTACAAAATCTGATACGGTTGTGTTCGTATCTGGAGAGATATGGGATACCTTGTCCATGAATGTCACCAATCGTTGGACCAGTGGATTATCGAGATAAGTCATTCGCATCGAATGGGGACGTGTGCAGGTCCGGACCGCTTTGGGAGGGCTTAACCCGGACCTACACAACAAAAAACTAAGTCAATGGAATATACAAACAGAGTTTAGGATTATGCGCGGCTATCGTGCATTCCTAAGAACAAGAAGGACATGGAGAGAAAGCCGAAAGTAATCGAAATAATACTCCTTTCAATAGGCTTAAACATATAGTAAGAACTGTGATGAGTATGCAGATACTCGGTCTTGATTCCTTATTCATTCTGCTTAATGCCCTTTTCATCCAAATAGTATGGATGTCAATTTCGCGCAGAGCTAGAGATAGGTATCTTCGTGACCTGGCAGGTATGCGAACACCCACTGCAAGACTATCTCGATACTACAAATGGAAACTATCCAGCGTAGTTAATGCAATCTTGGATGGGATTATTTTCATGGCTGTTCTTGCTGGAGCTTTGGTGCTCATGATAGACCTCACACAGATTGGGACATTTCTCGTCCTGATCCTCTTTGTTGTTCTCCTTACCGGGCTTACCACTGCCCAATCGGCTTACAAAGTGCATCAGTCAATAGCGAGAGAAGTACTTCTAATCTCAAAACTAGAACAATCGAATGATAAGATCACAACCGCACGCGAAACAATTATTCCACTGCTCTCGGCAGGACCACTTGCTGATGGAAGAATGTGGTTCACATTGTATCGAGTAGCCCAGATACAAGATCCAAATGGCTGGGCAATGCGTGATGTGCTTCTAGATGAAGAGTTCAAAAAGAAATATCGAAACGCAGATTTTACTGCAGAATCTTCATTGCGCACAGAGGAAACAAGTTCCGATGACGGACCAAGTATCAACTAGTGCCAAGTTGGAATCGTCTGAAAAAGAAGGACAATTCGCAACTCTTATAACAATCACCTAGGGCGTCAACGAGAATTCATCTATAGAGGGATATCGCATGTCTAAAAGCGAAACAATGAAAGGCCGAAAAGGCGTCGTCACAAGCTACCGTCGCGGAAAGCATCTGCAGCACACAAATCAAGTCATTCTTGTGTTTGACGATATTACAAGCAGAACTCAAGCTGCTACCCTCATAGGTAAGAAAGTCAAGTGGATTGGCGAAAATGAGAAGGAATTTCTCGGCAAGGTCCTTGGAGTTCACGGTAACAGCGGTGCAGTCCGAGGAAAGTTCAGAACTAACCTTCCAGGCCAAGCTATTGGCACTCCAGTCTATCTTGAGTGATTTTACCAGTTTTGCCTATTCATCACTGTGTGAATGGGTGAGTATAGTAGAAGGTTGATTAGAACGTGATCTTCATTGAATAGGAGATTCTCTCTTCATTGCAATGACTATTACTATGATTACTACAACTCCAATTACGACCCCCAGAGTAAGAAGAACTGGTTGACCCTCTAATGGAGAACCATCAGTCATAGTAGTCGTTCCTGATGTTTCTGTAGTAGGGCTTGTGGTAGACGGCTCAATAACCACAATCTCATCTGATTTGCCCCAAATTCCATAGTAATCCTCAGCATAGATTAGAAACCTCATTGGAATTGACCCAAGGCCGACCTGTCCGTTTACCTGCTTATTGTTTTCAGGTTCTTCAATGTTAGTAGTCAGATTCTCCCAAGTAAGTCCATCATAAGTATAGGATGTGATGATGCAAGAAATTCCTGTACTATCACTCACAGAATAATGGATGGTGTATCCTCCGCCCTCTGTTTCCATATGTTGGGGGATGCCAATCTGAGGTGGGTCTAACTCTTTAGCAATAACAATCTTGATGATATGTTCTGCAAAATTGATTGCTTCATCGTGTGCTTTGAATCTGATCAAATAGGTATACTCTTCAGAAGTATCCAAATCAAATGTTATCGACTGCTCTGAATACCATAGAAATGTCTGCATGGTGAGCCACATGAAAGATATCTCCGGTATCTTCACATCAATAAAGTACCCTCCTGAAGAGCTTACATCATCCCTTACAGCCCAGGTTAGTGTCAATGAACCGGAATTCTTGAGAACCGTCATATTCTCAGGATGTAGGTATATCTCGGGAGGTGTAGTATCATCATCAGCAAGATGATATGTCAAGGATTGCGTGTTGTTCTTTGATGCACCACTTGGTAGTACAATTAGAAACACCAATAGAAATCCCAGTAATCTCCATTTTTTCATAGTGTTTGTCGCCCTCTTAATCTGAAAGTCCACACTCCACGACGTATGAACTTGGTTTGTTGCGTGTTAGATGAAATAGCTGCTGATAATATGAATCCATCGTATTTTATTGCGTGATTTCATCAGTTTTATCAACAAATCATATGATGTTCATATGGCTCCAGTGATGATCTTTGGCTAAATGAGGGTGAAAACCCGATGATGTGTCATAGTTAATCGGAGGGGCCCCATCATTATCGCAGAATTATTGTGAGTGAGTGTCGTGATTCAGGAGATTGTATATCTATTTGCATATCTCATGGCTGGACTCTCATTGAAGTTTGGGGATGACCTATTGGATGAGATTGATAATCCATCTCTTGCATGGTTCCCCCTAGGGGTTTCTGGAATTCTCTTCGGCCTACTTATGACATTGAGTGAGTGGGATCTGGTACTACTAACTGCGATAGTAGTTGGGGTTCTCCTTTCTGGGAAGGTCAATCGACAACAGTACGTCATAGGATTCATCGCAATTGGAGCGATTTTGTTCTTTTTTGGGCTACCTGCAATTACTGATATTCTGAACTGGTTTGCGCTTCTGTTAATGCTATTCATGGCATCTGTCCTTGATGAGAAAGGAAATGATTGGACTGATTCCACTCAGAACCCGAATGCGGCACTGCTCTTCAAATACAGGTTCGTTCTGAAAATCAGTGCATTGCTTTTGGCAATACCATGGCCAGGATTCTTTGCAACTGCTATTGGGCTGTGGCTATTTGATATTGGATACGAGATAGCAGGTCAGCTTACTCAACGCCTGTATTAGAGAGTTCTAGTGGTGCAAGACTACAACAAACATCCTTGAAAATCGGTTGAAGTTCTAGGCTTCGTGCTAAATCAACACCTTCTTGACTAGCATATGCAATACCATTGATTCCACTTCTCACGGCAAATTCATCGGTCCGCATCTTATGATTCCCCATGGGTCGTGCACAACCGAGTAGGAGTGGGGTTTTTTCCATTCCCAGACGTGCAATAGTCATAATTCGTCCAATCATTTCAGGAGTAGGGGGATTAGTTCCTGCCATGGGTGTTCCTCTCAACGGACTCAGGGCGATAATAACAACGGATTGGGGATTTCTCTGGGCAATCATATCTAGAGCCTCTAGTTCTCCATTAAAACGTCCATAATCCAATCCAACAAGAACATGAGGTGCTATGGGAATATTGTATTCCTTCAATAGGTCCAATGATTCTGCCATTCGTTTTGGACCAGAATCAAGGTGATAGACCTTCTTTGCGACCTCAGGGCTACCTATGATATCGAGCATGGCCGCATCTATTCCAGCTTCTCCCAGAAACCTTGCAGTATCAGGGTCAACTAGTCCTGTATGGACAACTACTTTGAGACCCATGTCTTGCTTTGCCGCTCGGATTACTTCTGCAAACCTATAAAGAGGGACGTGGCCTCGTGCATCGGAACCACCACTAATGAGTACACCCTCTCCACCTCTATCTTTAACTTCTTGACAAGCATTTAGAAGCGAATCGGGTGTGAGAACGCTGGCCATACCTCGAAGTAATATTCCATCACAATGCTCACAATGTAATGAACACGAGGTGCCCGTCACACTTAGGGAAGCAAAATTATGTTTGTTGGAGTGTTGGTGTTCTTTGATTTTGTATGGATATCCTGTTGGACTGAAGCAGAACAGATTATTTCTGAACACTTTTTTTCTACCTATAAATCCCTCTTGCATGAGATTCTCAAGCTCACTTTTTGAGGACTTGAGAAGGGACTGTCCATCAGATAGAATATCGAACATCACACTTGAAAGCTACAGTCTGCAGGTTTGAATATTGTGTTCTGTCTATTGTTTAGGTACCACATGATAACCTACAAGTACAGCATAATTGTCAAAATTGTTTGAAGCAAACCAGCTTTACCCAGTGGTGATTGGATTGGCGTCATGTGGAAATCTAGTAGGTGTTGATACTTTCTTCAATGCAAAGAGTGTGGCAATCTATGGAGCTTCACCAAGCCCCAATAGCGTTGGTCAAGCAATTGTACAGAATTTCATTAAACCCATGTATGAGGGAAAGGTCTATGCTGTAAATCCCAAGTACACCAATGTGCTTGGTATCCCCTGTTATCCAACACTTGAAGATATACCCGAACCTGTTGATATGGTAGTTGTTGCGGTCCCTGCCAGGATTACACCCAGAGTGTTTGAGGATATTGCGGCAAAGGGAACACGAGCAGCAATAGTGGTTTCCGGCGGGTTCTCTGAAACTGGCTCAAGAGGGGCGGAATTGGAGGATGAGATTGTCGAAATAGCCCACAAGAATGGAATCCGAATTATTGGCCCGAATTGTGTTGGCGTGATAGACACGCACTCACATGTTGACACATTTTTCCTGCCCGAATATCGATGTGGACGTCCAAAGTCAAGTAATGTTGCAAATATCTCACTCGTGTCTCAGTCCGGAGCCTTTGCCGCAGCCATTGCCGACTGGACGGCAGAAATGGGTCTAGGAATATCAAAAATATGTTCCCTTGGCAATAAATCGGATGTAGACGACGATGATTTACTCTGTTATCTCGGAGAAGATCCCACAACGCAGGTAATCTGTTATTACACCGAAGGATATGATCCCGGCAAGGGTCGTACATTTTTTGATACTGCAAAGAGAATCACTCAGGAGAAACCAGTTATTGTTGTAAAATCCGGAAGAGGTACAAGGGCAAAAGAAGCATCTATGTCACATACAGGCTCACTTGCTGGTTCTGACAATGTTGCAGCCGCTGCCTATCACCAGGCAGGGATCATTAGACCTGATAACTTTGAACAGATGTTCGATATGGCAAAAGCCCTTGCAATGCAGCCACCAGCAAAAGGTGATCGTGTGCTAATGGTAACAAATGGAGGGGGACTTGGAGTTATGACAACGGATGCGATAGAAGCAGTCGGTCTTGCGCAGCCTCATCCATCACCGGAGCTGAAAGCTCGATTCGAACAGCGTTTGCCACCATATTGTGCCTGGGGAAATCCATGTGACGTAGTAGGAGACTCGGGCTCTGATAGATATGATGTGGTATTCGAGGAAGCTATTGCAAGCGACGAATACGACATCTTTGTCGTTGGCATGTTACTGCAGACACCAAGTCTGGGCATGGAAATCACTAACCGGATTGCATACCATGCAAATCAATCTGGCAAGCCCTTTATTGTCATCTCAATGGGTGGTGGGTTTACTACAAAGGCAGGAGAAATTATGGAACTCATGGGAATCCCGACCTACGCGACAGGTGAGAAGGGCGCACTTGCAGCAAAAGCGCTTGCCCAGTATGGGCAAATCAAGTACGGCAAAGAGTTCAAGAAGACAGCGAACTCTGACAAACCATAAATAAGAGGAACAAACAGTCAGAAACTAGAGGTCTGAACCTGATGAAAATGGCCAAGAAGATATTTGAAACTGCTCTGGCAGAAGGAAGAACCTTCGTTTTAGAGCATGAAGCTAAAGACATCATGAAGGCATATGGTATACCAATTCCGGATTATGGAACTGCTGCAACATCTGATGAAGCAGTAAAGGTTTCTGCGGAGATAGGATACCCAGTTGTATTGAAGATTCTATCAAAAGACGTCCTCCACAAATCCGATGCGGGAGGAGTTAAGCTCAACCTCAAGAACGAGGATGATGTTCGAAAAGCCTTCGATGAAATAATGGAGAACGCCAAGAAGTATGGAGCTGAACAAGGTCATGATGTGGACCTGAGTAGAGGCGTTTTCGTAACTCAATTTTCAGACATGGGGACTGAAGTTATCGTAGGAGTCACAAAGGACCCTCAGTTTGGTCACGCTATTATGTTCGGTCTGGGAGGCATCTTTGTAGAGGTGCTAAAGGATGTCACATTCCGACTTATCCCACTTACAGAGAATGATGCTCGTGAGATGATTCGTGAAATCAAGGCTGCCAAGATCCTTGACGGTGTTAGAGGACAGGGACCTAGGGATATTGATGCACTTGTTCAGGTAATTCTTGCTGTTTCAAAGATGATCGACGAGAATCCTGAGATAAACGAACTGGACTGCAATCCGGTAGCACTGCTAGAAAAGGGAAAGGGAGCTCTGGTCGTTGACGCACGAATATTGATTGATAATCCCAACGAAGAGAAAGAGCCTACCCATTAAGAAGACCATCAAGCAAAACCAGACCTCTTTTAATATCTGCATCAGCGAGAAGTCCCGGAGTCTTCTTTGTTCCAGCGGAAACCAATAAGAGGAGTGCAATTATCCGTGGTATAAGTCGTGCATTTTGAAGTAAGAAATCACGATTGCCAGCCGCATCGACAATATATCCCTCTAAACGTCGTGTAAGTGATGCCATCTGTTCGTTGAGTGTATCATCAGGTCGCATCTTCTTAAAGAGAAGAACTACAGATGCTTCATTGTCGAGGCTCTCAGGAGATATTCCCATACTCTCAAGCTGTCGAATGGAATCAAGAGTGAAGGTTTCGTAGTCAGTTTCTTCGATGCGACTTTGTATATTCGTAGCCCCCTGCAACTGTGCTAGCAAGCGTAATGAGTTTGTCAATATTGATCGTGTGGCACTTGGAGTCGTAGGAGCCAATTGTACTAAGAAATCACCATGTCGTTCTTCCAATTGCGCAGCAACAGATGAGCAGATACTTTTTTCGAATCCTGGAGAGAAGGTAACTCCAGCAGCTTGAAGCAAACGTGGACTGGTTGCGAGTCGTCGGCTTGATACTAGTGCTCGGAAATCTACCAATGTCACATAGAACAAAATAATGCGCACGTAATCATAAGCTCTCTCGAAGTCTTCTTCAGAGGTAGTGTTTCGACCTTCGTTCCTGCAGATGAAGGCACTAAGCAGCAACCAGGTTGAAACTAGTGATTCGTACAGACCCTCTCTAAGAGGAGATTCAGCTACTCCTTGTTCTTCGAGAAATCTTGATAGCTTGTCTATGCCGCTTTTGATTCTCTGAAGAGTTAGATTTCCTATAATGACTTTTGAAATAGATTTCATGAATTCTCTTGGATCACGTATTCTTGGACGAAGGATTAACACGGGTTCCTTTCTGTCAACGATCCACCACTTTGTTGTCGAAGTTACATGGTCTAGTAGATCTATAGCAATAGTAAGATCATCCTGACCAACAACATAGCGTGAATTCATATATGCCAAGAGTCTTGATGTGAGAGCAATGAATCGAGATAGATGAATCGAGAGTCGTTCTTCTGCAAGGACATAATCGGAAAACTGGCCTACAAATGAATTGACCCTCTCAGGTATGTCATCACCCAGACGAGTCTGAGTTAAGCCACGATACACATCAATGGGCGTCCTTGCCAATTTCTTCGCTCTCCGGATTCTATGACAGTATAGCTATACTAAGTACTGACTGCACTGAAACGTGCATTCTTTCAACTATATATTGATGTATCACACAATCAATTGAAACGGGTTTATCTACTTGCCAAAGCGACGCCCTCTCTTTTGATAGGAACGCAAAGCGCGCCAAATATCAATTCGTCGAACAGCTGGCCAGTATACCTGTTCGAAATATAGTTCTGAATATGCTGACTGCCAGAGAAGGAATCCTGACAGGCGTTCCTCACCTGATGTACGAATTATCAAATCGGGGTCTGGGATATCCTTGGTGTACAGATGATCTTCAATAATCTCCTCGTCAATATCATCTGGCTGAAGTAGATTTGCCTTTACCTTCTGGCTAATGGCTTTGACTGCATCAACAAGTTCGGTTCGACCGGAATAGCCAACTGCGATATTCAGGAGATAATCACGGTAGTCATTGGTTTCTTCTTCCGCAGCCGCGATACCTACCTGCAAATCCTCTGGAAGGAGATCAACTCGACCAATTGCCCGAATGCGTACCTTGTGCTTGTGAACATCTGGATTATCGATGACTTCAGCAAACTTCTCTTGCAGAATATGCATGATCTCACTGACTTCGTCACCAGAGCGCTCAAAATTCTCGACAGAGAAGGCATAGAGGGTGACGACTTTGACACCTGCTTCCCATAGAACACGGAGCACTTCCATGACTTTTTGGGCTCCTGCTCGATGGCCATACCAGGGCACTTCTGCACCATGTTGTCTTGCATATCTTCTATTACCATCAAGAATGAGTCCAATATGGCGAGGGTTATTGCTGGGGTCAAGTTGACTGTGAAGCCACCATTCATAAAGCCGGTAGACGGGACCTGCGATGTTCAACTAGTTGCACAACCTGATGTTAATTGGCATATTTGGTTCCCCCATTTGAACCGATGCCTTGTGAGATCAAATCATCTCGGCGATTTTTTCGGCAGCTCTCCTCATGTCTAGGAAGACCAATCCAAGTTTCGCCTGGTCAGTTGTTGATACTGTAAGACAAGCGTTAAGCCCTGCTTGAATAGCAAGAAGCCATCCATGTTCACCCTTGATGTTGACTTGCTCTAATGCGCCCTTGCCGAGTTCCATTGCGGCTTTCTCCCCAAGAGTGAGCATTGCCGCGGTCATAGCTGCGACCTTTGCTTCATCTACATCATTAGGTAGGGCGGAAACAATTGGTAATCCCTCTACACTTACTATTGCGCATGCATCAATCTCTGGAATACTGCCTTGAAGCTCGTTGAGCACGCTTTCCAATGTGTCGCCTCTTGACTGACTCATAGACCTCACCTTAGGTTCTCATCATTTATACATACGCTTCAATATGACCTCTCGTGCTATAGCTTGAAACGCTCTTTTAACTCCAACGCCTTGCACTGCAATGGTTTCGTATATAGGGACATTGCTGCCTAGACCCAAGAGGTCGAGCATCTCGTCGCGGGACATCCTGTTCGGGAGGTCACGCTTGTTAAGCATAACTACTATTGGAATGTTTCGACCCAGATCATCACCCAGAAATAACTTGAGTTCCTCAAAGCTCTCGGTGTTCTCTTCTCTCTGATCGGGAGATGAATCTGCAACAAAAAGCAATCCATCAGTGCCTTGTAAAACGACTTTGCGTTGATGACGGTGTCGCTTCTGACCGGCTACGGTGAATACATCAAACAGTACTCGACCACCCGCGCTCATAGGTACATAGTCAAAGAACAGTGTGCGATTGGTTTCGTCTTCTATGGCAGTGAATTCTCCCTTCTGGAGCCCTTCTACCTTGCCATACAACCATCTTAGCGCAGTAGTCTTACCGCCTAATGATGGTCCGTAGAAGACCAGCTTCAAATGAATTCTGCCCTTATCGTCCTTGCGCACGTCTTTTGCACCTCTTTGAGTGAAAACAATCCAACACACGGGACTGTAGATTATTTCGGGTCGTCATATAAGCCCTACAGCTGGAGGTAGTATGATACCGAAGAGATTGACTCCCAGCACCATAATGCATGCTATGACAAATGCAAACTCCATATAAGCTATTCTGGAATGGTGACGACCAAATATTAAGAGATTTCGTGTGCAGATGCTTTTTCGAGATAAAGGAGCGCAGATTTAGAATCTTATGCGTTCGGGTATCTTTGCAGCCGTTGACATAATTAAATAGGAATGGAAATTACTAGCAAATATTCTGAAAGGGAGAAATTGCTATCGAAATCATTTTTACCTTTATTCGTGAAAAAACCTATGAAACGAGCTGTGGGAAAAAGGCGAATCTTTTAAGTACCATCTTTACATTCATCCCATGCACTTATTATTGCTAGACGTAGTAAGTGGGGAGAATTCGAATTGAAAAAGAAAACAAAACTAGTTAGTCTTGTATCGGTATTCTTTGTGCTATTCATAGTAGCAGGAACAACTCCAATGTCACTCTTCTACATTGTAGAAGGAGGCGGGGTAACCCCTCCACCTGCACCGACTTGGCCGCAGGCATCAAGCGACTATGCATACATATGGAGTGACTCATCGGGGTCGTGGGATGACGATACGTATATGGCAAGTGCGACTTACGAAACAGAGGATTATATGTTGGCACTTGCAGTGATTTGCTCTTCAAAGAATAAGGCATACGAGTATGCCATGTATGAGATTGCTTCGGTCTATACATACAAAGGAGAACGAATGGACGGCAGCAGTTGGGACACGAGAGGTACTATTTTGGGTGCTACAATCGAAGTGAGTGAGTACAACTACAAGGACAACCAAGAAGCAACTTGGCAGACTGCGGATACTGCTGCACGGTGTTGGCCAAAGGACTTTCGCTACAATCATGTCATGAAATGGTCGACTGGAGCAAAAGTCGCAGTCAAGGCAGGTATCACACTGGGAGTCTATTTATCACCCTTAACTGGAGGCGCTTCAGCAGTTGCAGGATTGGCTCTAGGTGTGGCAACAACAATTCTGATGGATGCTTGGGCTGATGCAATGTCTAACACGCCAGATAATTCGCGATTAACTGGTACTGATACCTATGGCAGAGTGTATTGGGAAAACCGATATCCAACTTGGGCATATCATGATTATGATGATCCCCAGATTGGCGAGGATGGATACCAATATGCCTACGATTTCATAAGCTACAATCAGCTCAGACATGGTTGGCAAGGTGCTGATGGCAAAATGATTGCTCTCAAATTCCGACTAAATGTATACATTGATGACATTGGTCAACCCAGTGGCATCCTTGCTCTCTCAACACCATGGACAAAGTTCTACACTAGAGCTTAGGAGAGGGGATTCCTTCTCCTCCCTTTTTTTTATGTGAAGGTATTCTATTTCAAGAAGGTGAAAAAAATGGTAAATCTTGCGTGGTACATAGGAATTGGAGTGAATGTAATAATTGCAATATCAACTATCATTCTTATTCTTACGACCGCGAAGAAGCAAGCAGGTCGGCCACTATCTTGGTGGAAGCATGCTAATGGCTACTTAGCATTGGTAGGGTTAGCCATCACAACTCTAGGTACTCTCCTTTTGTACCTACAAATGGGACTTCTCCAGGATAATCTAACTGAAGCAGATACATTCCTTCCACCACTCTTGTGGATTGGTTACTATATTACTTCGGTATCCTTTCTGGGAATCACACTAGACCAAACAAACATCCTACCTATTCGTAGAAACATCATCTATGCCCTCTCAATTGTAGTTTTTTCCGCTTCGGGGGCGGGTTTACTAAGTTATACAATATACTGGAATGATGGTGCGGTTATTGTTCTGTTCAGCAATTTCATTGCAGATATGGTGGGAACAGGATTAGCGATTTGTATTGCTCTTATCGCATTTTCAGTATCTTTCACTAGAAGAATTGAGATCGTCAACAGAAATGATGAACTCAACGGTAATGATTCATCCAAGGGCATCTATCTATTGACTGCTTCAACAGTCTATCTCATGACTTTTGTAGTTCCTAGAGCTAGTACAGAGAGTATCATTAATCCAGTTACCGTAAAGATCATTGGTATTTTGATATTCGTTACATTTGCCATTGCATTAGCGAAATACCTTATCGTATCTCCTGTAGAAAAGCAAGATAAAGCCTCAACAGGTCCTGATCTCGAATCGCTTCTTCGAAGCTCTGATGAATATCTCATTGGAGGAGCTGTTCTAATAACATTCCTCTACGTGATTGTTTCAAGGATTGATTTTCCAATACTTACAGTCGCGGAGAAAAACAGCATTGGCTGGCCAATCTACTATCTTGGAATATGGAACGGAAACCAGGTCTATGCGGATCCAATAGGTTGTTTATTACCACTATTAGTTGCCATTGTTGTTGTGCCCTTAGTTATTATCTTGCTAAAAGCTGGCAAACCAAGTAGATTAGGTATAGCACTACTTGGAATAAATGCAATCACGTCGTTTTCGCTTTCAACTGCTGATGTATTTCTGACAAGACAGGGAGCAATAGTTGAGTCTCCGACTGCGAGTGTATTTCCGTTCGTTGTTGGGCCCTTACTAGCTTGGTTTATTCTTTCTGTATGGAATCAGAAGAAAAATGTAAACACGGAAATCATTCATGAAACAAGTTCCAAATCCCTGTTTGCATTGTCACTATCTATATTCTCAATAAATGTGGTTTCCGCATTGGTATTCGACATACTAACTGCTGTTTCCCCCTATCAAATCATACATTTGGGAGGAGGAATTATTTCAGATGGACTCATTTGGGCACCTGCACTTTCGAATTGTGTCTTTCTCGTTTTCATCGTCATGAGCAACATTCTGAAGGTAGGCATCTCAGGCAACGCACTCTGGAAAGGCGGAAATTGATTCAAACCTATCTTTTGCTCCCTTTGAATAAAATGAATATAATGACTGAATAATAATAGCTAGGAGAAGAAGATATCTTCTCCGTCCAAGAAATGGAAGTTGTAACCGTTTCTAGACTCGCTCAAGTTCAGCAAGTGCGGACTTCAGATCCTCTTCATCAAGCTCATCCTTAGCTGCAGATGGTTCAACTGCGAGAAACTTGTCCAGTTCGTTGGCAAGCTGTACACCCTGCTTCTTCATCACAAGACGGATCATTCCAATGTTGACTTCCGCCTCGGATACAACACAGAGCACACCCTTACCACAGGCTGATGCGAATATCTTACCTTCTGAGAATTCGGAGGTTACTATCTCAAGCTCACCAATCTGAAGGTTCTTACCCTGTTCTTCGCTTGCACAGAATACAGCGCTTGCAATTGCACCAATGCTATCGGTATCAACGGCATAGTATGACAGCTTCGACACGTTCGCGATTGTCAGGCCGGTCTTATCGACTAGGATGACCTTCTTGATCCCGCGGTCCTGTCTCACGATTTCAGTTAGAATTTTGTCGAACGCTTTCGGGTCGCTCATTATAATTACTCCTTGTTTACTAGTTTTTAAGGACTACTAGGATAAGTCCTTCCTTTGGTTCTGGTGCGATGTTAATCTGACCCTTCTCTGTGTCGAGAGTCAGAAATGACAGTTTTCCCTCTTTGAGTTCTCGTACGGCATCTAGCGCCTTACCAACTAAAGAGGTAATGATTGCAGCAACATTCTCTGTGGTTTCTGGGTCAATATCACTACTCAAAGGTAATCCTTCCATAGTTGTGACTACGACACCACGGACATCGTCCTGTGCCCTCAGCCTTTGAAGGATGGCTTGGAGTTTATCTTGACTTATCAAATGTGAGAATCCCCACTGCTATCTTGTGCAATTCGCAAGTTCTACGCCTCAGTTGACTATTTTAGACTTACGGAGATGTTGTCAACCAAA
>CAYMLT010000022.1:0-1895 GCA_964391265.1 uncultured archaeon | reverse complement strand
TGAGGATTACTCCTCTTCATCTTCGTACATCTGTTTGGAACTCTTTCGCATCTGGGCAAGTCCCTTGGTATATGCCTGATCTGCTGCAGCGGATGGAGCACCAGCCGGAGCCTCTTCCATCATCTCGTCAAGTTCGTCCATCTCATTCTCTTCGGATTCAAGTGCTTTGTCTGCTTTCTCGTACTGTGCCCTGTTTGGAGCTGGGGCTGACTTGGCCATCTCCTGCATTGCGGACCTGAATGCGCCGATACGTTTCTTGCCCTTCGCTCTACCATCTTTGCCGCCTGCAAAGGACTCTTCGCCAGCCTTCTGGGTGACGAATGTTGCTCCAAGTGTGGGGTCTAAGGTCTCCATGACCTCATCTTCCTTCTTGGTAACCTTCATAGTAGCAGTGACAGCACGGACCCTTCGGGCGCCTTTCTCGTCAGTATAGGATACTTGAACTTGGATAGGCACTTCTGACGCCTTTATCTCGCTCTCTGGTTCAACCTCAAAGTAGAGTTCATGGTCTTCTCCGACCGATCCCATCTTGCTTTCCTTATTCTTGGTGAGATTGTCAATAACAGCACGGGATACACCAGAGGCATCGTTAACCCTAACTCCCTTCGGAGTGATTAGTTTTACCTCAACATCGCGTCCTAGAAGATTTGCTCCAGCAAGCGCGGACATGCTCTTGTCAAGCTCATTAGGTGTAACATAGTACATGGTCCCGCCTGTAGCTTCAGAAAGTAAACCGAGTGTCTTCAGTTCCATTCCTGAACCTGATGCAATGCCAACAACATCTACTGCAGTACCTAGTTCCATGAATTTACCACCTAGATGCGCATAGAAGGCACTTGCAGGTGTGACTTGGTATCCTTCAAGAGCACCAATACCTTCGTTAGCTAAACCGTCTGTGAGAAGGACTACTCGTCCGACGTCGCGATGCTTGGCAATCACTGATGCCATTGCAACGGCGGGTCCAAGGGCGGTTCCGCCCTGATCACGCAACGAGCTGATATGATGCTTGAGCTTATCAGAGTGTTTACCAACTTCCACTAGCTTGATCTTGTCCATGAGTTTCTTGGTTTCATCGGCAATTTTATCATAACTTGGAAATGATTCGTATGGAAGCTCTATGGCCTCTCCGGTTTCCAAGTTTCTACAGAGTACACTGCTCTCAAATTCAATTAGACCAAATTGTGTATCAGGAGTATTCGCGGCCAGACTATCTATTGACGTTGTAAGGCTCCTCTTTACTGCGGAGAGATTAGCTCCTGCCATAGAACCCGATACATCGATTAACGCGAGAAATGATTTTCCTCCCACGGATATGGTATCAGTGCCAGTTTCCGTTCTATCGGGCGCCGGTTCAATCTCGAAGTCAGTATCATCTCCAGCTAAGATGACTTCTCCTCCAATCACATTCAAAGTCCCACAAAACGCGCAGTTGAAGAATTTCCCAACTTTCTCACTCTCTTCGACCTGCTCTACACTCATTAGGAAACCTCCACATTTCTGACAGGAAATGGGCTTTCCTACTATCTTCGTAACGTCTGTTGCCAGGTCTCCAAACCCAACTCTAAGTACGTACGGTATATCTCTCATTAGCTTCTTTGATGCTGGAAAAGCCTCTGAGCTCGTTTTTAACATAGGCATGACCTGTTCCTCAAGGTGTGAGTGATACTCAACGATAATAAACTTCTGTGTTCCACCCCTCTCTTGCCAGTGTCACCACCTCTTCGCAAATTCCTATGGAATTTGTAAAAATTAGCAAGAGCATTGTCTGTTCTCATCGAGATGGAATCCCTCCTACAGACCTGGCCTCTTTCTCCTGTACTGATGCTGATTCATCACTTCTAGCGACAGAGAGCGTTTCCACAGTTCTTCCCACGGCAGGGTCATTATCACTCTCA
>CAYMLT010000021.1:0-22291 GCA_964391265.1 uncultured archaeon | reverse complement strand
GAGAATAGATTGTGATTGGAGAGATATTTTGATTCTCCGAGTACTCAAGAATGATCCGGATTCAGCAATACAGAGTCTAGCGAGCATAACTGCTATGCCGGTTCAACAAGTGAGAGAAAAGGTTCAGAAGCTTAGAGACAACAAGGTAATCAAGGGATATTCTCGAGCCTATGGATTTGCAGGAGATTTATTGTGGTTCTCTTGTTTTATGAAAATCAAAGAGAACACGGGGGCTATTCTCAGCAGTATGCATGAGCTGCCATTTCCTGGAGTTATTTTGATGGCTGATGATACCAACTATTGTGTTAGATTTGCTCTGTCAACCTCTAATCTGAAGCAATTTCTTGATGGATTCAGATTGATTCGTCCCTTCCTCAACGATTACTTCTTTCAATTCCATCTGCCAGATAGGATTGAAACGAAGTATGAGGAAATCTTTGATATGTTTGATAGAAAGAAAGGGAAATGGGATATCCCTGTACAGGACTATATCAAAATTGTAAGGGAACATTCAGAGGAGTGATTTCTCTCTTTCCAAAACAATACGCTATTTTCGAGTAATTGCTCTCAAGTCTTCCATGAATAGGAATCCAAAGATTAGATCTACAGTAACAAAAGCAACTACCCAGATTGTTGCCTGAGCGATTAGAAAGTAATAGAAAGGTATGATGAATACCCACACCTTCTCAAAACATGCGATCTTGATAAACCCGTGATTCTCTGCAATATTCAAACTCACCAAATAGAACCCAATTCCAAAAATAAATACCAACCCCATAAATGCATCATACCAAAGCATAGTTGGAGGGATTGTATCCCCTGCGAGGTATAAATAGTTGATATCTATCCGAGGCAGTATCATAAACGCTACTGCAAGAATCCAGTTCCAAATTGCGGCGATTGTGAACATGTATTTATGATATTTTTCGCGTTCCAAAATAATCCACCCGAATTTCAGAGAATGCTTCCGATATTTAACGTCGATGAAAGCGGGAGACCCCACATTTTGGATCGGAGAAATGCAGTGTATGATGTCTTATTTCTAGAGAATAATTTGCATATCCACAGCCGTTTCCATATTCTTTTTCACAATGTCCAAGGATGGATCAATTGCGAGAGCTTTGTTGTAGCACTCAATTGCTCGTTTTACCTCACCTTTCTCTCTCAGTACAACGCCGAGATTGTTCCATCCACTGGGGTCTTCTGGAACTAATGAAACATATTTTTCAAAATATGGTATAGCATCAGCCCATTTTTCTAATTGCCATAGAGAAACGCCCATCCGGAAGAGTGGCACAGGTTGATCGGGACTCCCCTCTAGACTTAGTTCATAGAACTCCACGGAACGTATGTAGTTCTTTAGTTCATAAGTCAAGTCCCCTACGGTATTCGCTGAACTGATAGCTCCTTCATGCAAATCAATTGCCATATTCAGACTCGTACAAGCCGCATTAAATCGATCCATTTTGGCTTGACATATGCCTCTCATTGACCATGCTTGATAAATTTCATCATCCAAATCGAGAATCTTTGATGTGACGGAAAGGACGGTATTGCACTCTTCTAATTCGAATGCAGCCCTTGAGAGTATAAGTAGGACCTCAGTATCGGAGCCATCCAGTTTGAAATACCTCTTCAGATACTTAACGGTCTGTATGTAGTCATCCAAGGAGAACTCCATGAGTCCAAGGTTCTTCAATGGTTCCTGCCAATCAGAGCCATAGGAGATCGCCTTTTTGAAGCACTCTCTAGCCCTATCCAAATCCCCGGAATCCCTATTCACAATACCAAGTAGATTCCATGCAGGAGAATAAGATACATCCTCGTGGAGAGCCGCATTTAGAGCTTCTTTTGCAGCATCATACTCTCCAAAGCGATGAAAGCGATCCCCACGTTTGTAGAGGGCTAATGTGCTCTCACTTGTTTCCTGCATTGTTTTCACATCTGTTCTAAGCAATCAGATAGATACAAACTGATTGATAATAGTTAGTTGCGTATTGTGTAGAACAAAAAGGGGGCAGGTTTGTATCATAACCTTCATCAGGTACCGGGGCGAAGCAAACGAAGCCAATTGTTGCAAATCAAGAAGAGGGTAGAAGTAGACATGCCGATTTTTGATACTATGACATTAACTAGGGATTTGGTTCTCGTTCTCGATGCAGGAGTTATTTTCTATGCGCTTCTATTCGTATCAACACTTGTTGGGCAATGGCTTAGAAGCCCTCTGAGAAAATGGAATGATGTTCGTTTGGCATGGGCCATCTTCATGGGAGGGATGGCATTCAACACCTTTTCCTTTGTAATGTCTGACTTTTATTTCACAGGAGCTTTGGAATCACTCCTTTGGGTTAAAGCAGGATACATTGCTATGATGATTGCATTGATTGGATTCTTTATTGCAATGGAACAAATACTACCCTTCAACACACGCAATATATTCACCATTGCTGGAATCATTGTTCCTATCGTCACTTTCTTTGCTCCGAGGGAATGGTTAACGGCATTGGCGTTAACTGCCAGTCTAATTGCATTTGGAATGCTGATTTTGTTCTTCATATACTATCTAAGAACCACAGCAGGTGAGGTGCGAAGTAGCATCAGGATGATTATGATCGGGATTCTAATTGGATTTGTTGGATATCTCGCGAGAAGTGATTTCATTTATACTTCATTGGGTGAGGCGGTTTACACATTGGGAGCATTCCTTTTGTTCGCGGGGCTATTGCTACTTGGAATTGCAGTTTTTGGATCTCCAGCACTAGATGAGCTTGATTGGGCAGAACAGATGCTAGAACTATATGTAATTCATGATAGCGGTATATTGATGTATCACCACAAATTCGTTCCAACAGTGAATATGGATGAACATCTTACCGCTGCAGGTATCTCCGGGATACAGTCCCTATTAGAAGAAATAACACAGACTACTACTGGTCTCAATAACCTCTCAATAGGAGAACTCAATATCCTCTTCGCACAGGGAGAGAAGTTTACTGCTGTTCTGATTGCACGACGAGCGTACCGTGTTCTGCTGGCGAAGGTAGAGGATTTTTCATCAAAGTTCCAGCTTGTATTTGGCAAAATGGCTGAAAGGGGCCCTAATAAACCCATTAGTGAAGAGCAGGCTCAAGGGCTCGTCGAATCTGTATTCGAAGCCTAATGCATTCAACCAACAGATACAAGTGAACCTCGTTAGCACATATGTCTAGGAGTTTCTCAATTTGAGTGCTCGAGAAAAATCATTCAAGGAAGGTTTCGTGGACGCCAAAATGAAACGAAATTGGATAACATCCCAGCTTCCAAAACTAACATATGAGCAATTAGATCTGCTTTCTAGTATGATTCGACGATGGTCAAAAGAAGTGGAGGCTTATTAGAATAATACAAAAGTCATGACATGCCACATAACGCAAATAAGTGCGTAGACTGTAGAGGGTAAGGGAAAATCAATGAAACGTGCAATCATCGTCTATGAAAGTGTATACGGCAATACAAAAGCAATTGCTGAAGCAATAGCAGAGGGACTTCAACAGACTGAAGGTATTGAATGTAAAGTTGTCAAAACGGGAGAAATACATACAGACGAGCTATGTGATTACGATGCTATTCTTTTTGGATGTCCAAATCACAATCAAGCCCCGGCTATGAACATGACCAAATTTCTGGAACGCGCCGCAATAGTGCATGTTAAAGACAAAATTGGAGGTGTATTCGATACATATACAGGAGGGAACAAGGGTGTCGCTCTTGTCAAGCTGGCTACCATTGTCAAGGATAAATTCCCGGGAATTGAACTCGTAGGAGATGGCTTTTCCGCCAAAGTAGAGGGAAGAAAGGGACCTCTAGCAGAATCAGAGGAGTCAACAGCCAAGGAATTTGGTTCTACAATAGCAAAGATGCTCATTGGATAATTGGCATCGACTCCAATTAGTTCAACCAAGTTAGTGATATAAGGCATTAGTGATGAATATAATATAATATTTAATCGTAGTCACGCCTAAGTATAATGACTGATGCGTCTTGAATATGCATTTATCCCTAAGAACCTAAAATTTGCCGGGAGACAGAACCATGAGAGTAGATGCGATCGTAACACAAAATACAGATTGCAAGGTAGCATGTGGAAGAGAAAGCTGTATCATCTTTTACAAGGGTGAACACTGTATGTTCTGCAAACCAACCAATGAGGTTCTGAAAGAGGCCCTCCTTCAATTCGGTCTGACAGAAACTTCAATTCTTGAGATAGATGTTGGTGAGGATGAAAGCCTGGCACGCGATGCGGGAGTTGTGGGATTACCCACCATCAAAATCTGTAATGAAACATTGTTGGGACTTCCTGATGAAGGAAGTATTCGAGATGCTATAGTCAATGCTATGATGCAGGAATGCTTCAGCGAATGATTTTTCATTCATCCCATGTATAGGTGAAGTCGCAGCAATCTTTGCCATCCATAATTTTTTTTTCTCGAGATAGTGTTACTTTTGGACTGTAGATCTTAGCTGCTGCAAAATCAGTTCGACACATCATCAAATCGCCGATATCTGCGGCATCAAGAGCTCTGAATGCACAAGCCCAGATGCACTCAGTCACTTCGTAGGAGATTTTGTTTGCTCCTTCCTCAACGAGTTTACAAGTATGGGTCTGTTGGACATCTGGCGAATTCCACATCGTATTTTGATGCTTTTTGAAGGCGTTAAATGTTTCAATGGCAACTCCGTCTGAATCAAGCCATTGTTTCATCCCCTCAAGCGCACGTTTTTCAGACCAACTTAGTATAATCTCATGTGCCTTTTCCTTTCCTAATACTCTCTCAAATTCTCGAATCACATTCACAGTTTCAGCAAATGCATTCTGATAGTATCTGGATTTTGGAACCTCTATCGTTTCTTCGAATTTGTGGATTGTATCTTCAGGCATAGAAATTCATCTCTTGTACAATATCGAATTATTACCTGTGGGTCTTATTTTAAAGACCCTGTTCAAGCATCTGGAGTTACTCATCCCAGTGATAGACAAAATCGCAGCAATCATCACCCTGCATCAGAGTCTTTTCGCGTTCCAGTCGAAGTTTTGGATGCATCACTTCTGCTGAGGAAAAATCAGTGTTGCATTCCATAAGCATTCCAAGGTCCTCTGCGTCAAGATCTCTAAGTACGGTGGCCCAAAGGCACTCAGTTACACAGAATCTATATGTTCCTGGTGGCGAGGGAGCATCATCATTCGTTTGGCACATCTGAGCGATTTTATTCTCTTTCATTTCATGGAACCAGTTTTTCACATCTTCAAGGGACTCAAATGGTTTCTCTAATGCGTCCATACTCTTCTTTCGATTATCGATACCCAACTGCATATTGTGCTTTGCAACGATTTCATGTGTTCGTTCCTTACCAAGAATACCCTCAAGGTCCCTGATAAATCTCACAAGAGGTTTGTATTCTCCCATCAGCCATTCCCGATAGGTTACACCTTCAATGAATTCGTCAAATTTGTGTTTGGAATCATCCATTCTAATTCTCTCTCTTCTCGTTTTCCGCGATTGGAAAAGCTTGGTTATTATCGCTAGCTATCAGCGCAGGATTTGCATAATACAAAACTAGTCGATTACAAAACTAGAAATCTAGTTGTATAGTCTCCCATTTAACACGACCTGCTTCTACTGCTTCCTTGATCTTTCGCTCAGTTTTGTTGAGTTTAGCGTTACCTGTTTTAATATCAGCAAGAATAACTGTAATCGGTTCATCAGAATTCGTGTCCTTCGCTCGAGTGTATCCATCGAAGATAAGATAGTCAATTGGTGCACCTATGAACCGTGCATCAGATGGTTCATGTCTGAATATTTCTCCAATAAGTGGAATCATATGTTCTGCTATCTTGCCTTTCAGAACAAAACGACTTCTATCAGTAGCATCCTTTCGGATGCCAGCCTTTTGTTCTTCCCATGTTGCTCTAAATTCGGCCTCGACCATTTCGATACGGTGTCTAAGATTTGCTTTCATTGATATGTATACTACGAACGCTATTGCAAGTCCAATGAATAGACCAAACAGCGTATCTTCTAGAGCCATGTGTTTTCATTGTGGCTGAACAATATATGCTCAGGTAATTGGGGAGTATTCTCTGGGCAATACGCGGATGCTGGCTGTAAAGCAAAATAAAAGGAAGCATTGCTATTCAGAAATAGCGGAATTGATTTGTTCGAGGAAATAGAATCATTCCAAGTGCTTTAATTATACCTGCCAGTAAGAACAAGTAATTTTCAGTACAGGTTACAGAAAGAAAAAAAGAGTTGGAAGGGCAAAAAGGCCCTTCAATTATGCTAGTAGCAAGTGTTTAGGGCAAATAGAAGTTAGTTACTTCTTTTTGCTTTTCTTTTCAGCTGCAGGTGGAGTTTTCTTGCTCTTGGAACCTGATTTGTTCTTTGCCAATTAACTATCTCCTAATGCGAGGCGAAATAGTAAGTTATACCTAATCATACATTTAATCTACTAGTTGATCTAGTAGGGGGCCCCGGGTGCTGGACTTATGGATACCACCGGGATGGGCCAGCACCCTATCTTCATATCAGCCTCCCATTCCATCCACAGGAGAGTAGAAATGGATTGAGAGCTCAGCATTTTTCAATCACCGATTTGAAGACCCACACACAACGACAAATATGGATAAAAGGATAGTGTATGAAAATCACGCTTCAATTTGGGGGATGCAAGTCAATTTACGCAGCGCACGTTCAGAATGCGTTCGAGCGTCCTTGATACACTTAGAGGCAAAATAACACGAGCTGGAAGGGAAGTACGTCACCTATACTTGGTGTGTTGACAATTAGTGCACACCTCACTATTGTTGATTGCGATTCCGAAAATAAAAAAGGACAAGAAGGGCAGTTTGCCCTTCGATGAATTAGTGGTATTGGATAGCAATTGGAATCAGAAGTTCCTCACTTCTTCTTCTTAGTCTTCTTCTCTGGAGCTGCCGCCGTTTTCTTGGGCTTGGTTCCTGCTTTCTTTTTTGACAACTATTTTTAATCTCCTTAAGGAGGTAGGACACCGGTGTATCCGTTACGTATGTCTAGCCTACTGGTATTCCCAGCAGGGGGGCCCAAGTGCTGGACTTATTCAGACCATTTGGAAAGAGCCAACACCCTGTCCTTTATTCAGCACCCAATAATTCGTTCCCACGAGAGTGAGAAGGAGATTAAGGTACTCGGCATATGTGCAGCTACTGAATTAAGGACCCAAATACATCAACCTATTTCAATAAAAGGATGGCGTGTGCATCTATTACCTGTTTTCGATACTTTCTTACCAATGCCGAATATCATCTTCAGGATACGAAAACTCAGAGGTAAGAATCTCTTCCGCCCATATGCTAACAATAATGCTACTAAGATGGATGATAAGATCATAAACAATAGAATTGAAATGAGGCTTATATTATTGTCAACAAACTCGATCACAACTATGTTATCAAGCATAGGACTTTCTTTAGCCTCTACGAATACGTTCATTCGTGTGATTGGATCTATTGTTGTTTCAGCACAATCTTCGGTATCGAAAAGAAAATAGTTTGATGTTTCAACTGCAATGTCGACAACGTCTATCAATTGGGTCCTATTCACGCCTATTGTGATGCGGCCAGAAGATAGTCTTGTGATTTCAACATGTTGCCACCCATTTGCTGGTTTATCATAGTCATAACGAGCCACAAACTCCCACCTATCGGTATGTTTCCTGAGGTTGACCGTAAATGTATCACTATTCTTCCGATGAATGGTGTAGAAATCAATAATGTACCCTCGCCATTCTAAATCATCAAGACTGTCCACCATAAAACGAACCGTTGGAGGGTGGTATTCCCAGTGCCATTCCTCTTTGAGAAGAATATCGAAACTCCATTTGCCTGTTTTCACTTGACTTGGATGATATGCACGATTAGAGATTGGCGACTCTGTCCCATATGCCCAGAGTGTTCCCTGCTCAGCTGAAAAAGCACCCCTTGTCACAATCCAATCATCCAGTGTCAGGCTATTGAAATCATCTGTCCAGACAATATCTGCAGGAGCGCTAGGATTAGGTACAGAAAAGCAAAAAAGGGCTATGGATAACAAACACAAGAAGATTGACCGTACAATTCTTGCATTTGCCATCTCCAATACACTCCAATCATCAAACAACTATCTTCTTCAAATACATCATTGAGTTATAGAATCATTCTTCATAGCAATTACAAATTACATACCCCAAGCATAAAAGAGGAAGAAAGGCGTTCTCCTTTTTTGCACCAAAAGAAAATTCAAGGCTATCAAATGATGCTGGATGGTTTGCCACATTCTTGCTCCAAAAGAATATTTTACAAGGGATATCTGAACTCGAATCAGTATCATAAAACTGGTTCCTTTTGATTGTCGGGTAAGTGATACCGCCATGTTTTGTAAAATTCAAAGCCTCAATCTTTTCTATGAGGATATTGGAACGGGAGAGCCAATCATAATCCTTCATGGATTCACACTTGATCACTATTCGATGACTGAGAGTCTTGAGCCCATTTTTGAGCTACTAGAGGGATGGCGACGGCTGTACATTGACCTCCCGGGCCATGGTAGAACTAAGGGAGTAGATTGGATCAAAAGTTCGGATGATATGCTCAAAGTCGTTCTTGATTTCATTGATACGATTATTCCTGAAAAAAGGTTTAGTATCATCGGGCTTTCCTATGGGGGGTATCTGGCTCGAGGAATAGTGTACCACCGTTCTGCAATGATTGACGGCGTGCTACTAATTGTACCGAGGATAGTATCCCATCCAAAAGAACGTAAGTTGCCCTCGAGAGCTATATTTGAGAAAGATGAATCATTTCTGTCAACCCTGAATTCAGCAGAAAGAAGTGGGTTTGAAGAAGTCGCAGTGCTTCAGACGGAAAAGATTTGGAAACGTTTTGAGAAGGAAATTGTATCAGCAATTCTAATTGCTGATGATGTATTTCTTAAGAGATTGGATAACACGGTAGATTCTTTCTCTTTTATAGTGGATAGTCCGCCAAGCAAGTTCGAAAAACCTTCATTGTTCCTCTTAGGTCGACAAGATCATTGGGTAGGCTATCAGGATGCTCTAGATATAATGGAGAACTATCCACGTTCTACATTTGCAGTTCTTGATAAAGCGGGACACGGTCTACAGATGGAACAGGAACACCTCTTCAATGCAATGGTCAAAGAATGGCTTCATCGAGTAAGAAATGAGATGTAAAAAAAGAAAGAGGAAGAAGGGCACGAAGCCCTTGCTTCACTATTTGCAGTAAAATGGAACACCAAGGTTGTCAAGCATGACCGGGCAGCTGTCAGGCTGCTCTGCAATGACAATTGGTCTTGCGTACCAGAATGCGTCTTGGAAGTTGTTGTATGGGCCATTGATGATTCCCTGGTCAGCGAACCAGTACATGAATAGAGTGTTCTCTAGGTCAAGATAGTCCCAACCGTACTGGTCGGCTTCCGCTGCGGCGATGTATAGAACACCGGCGCGATTCTCATGAGGTTCATCAAACATTCCACCACTGTGACAGCTGGCAAAGATGACTGCGATGTGATTTGACTCCATCTGGTCAATCTTCTCAGCAATGTATGTGTCAGTAATGGCTCTCAAGTCCCAACTTACAAGGCACTCGTCGTTTCCATCAGCTTCGACATCTGTGTCCCAACTTCCGTCGGTGGTCCTTGAACCGTGTCCAGAGTAGAAGAAGACGACTTCAGAATTGGGACCTTCGTTGGCAATCAGCCAATTGAGCATAACTTCAAAGTTATCCTTAGTTGCCGTTCCATCTAGGGCAAGTGCATAGTTGTATCCTTCAGCCGCGAGAATTTGTTTCATCTCGAGTGCATCATTGTGTGGATTCCAGAGATCTGATGATTTGCCATCGTAATCTGAAATTCCAATAAATACAGCCCACTTGTCCTCAGCTGAGCCTGTGTAGTAGGTAATGGGATCCGCCGGGTCCGAAGATGGAGGACCACCACCACCACCATTCTTCATAATCATCTTGTTATCTATAGTGATGGCAAGTGAAGGAAGAAGAAGGCCAAAGGCTAAGCTGAAAAGCAGCGTAACTGCGATTGCTTTTTTCATGGTTTTCACCGCTACAATTTCCCCCTCAACGCGAGTTCCTGAATATGAGCTAACGCTGAGAACGGAGAACCGTGAGCTTTTTGAGCAGAAAACTATCTAATAAAGCTGTCGAGGAAAGATAATATATAAGCTTGTTTCTTTCTTTTCTAATAGAAAGTACACTTATAAGATGCCTTGGGAACTTCGGAAGTGTTCTACTGAGGTGGAGAAGATGAACAAGAGACTAATACCGTTAATGCTCCTTGCAGGGATGCTACTTCTGACCTGTATGCCAGCTGCTGAAGCACAGATAATCAGAGTTGCAGAAGTTTCGTATATACACATCATAGATGCATACTATGCAGATTTGGATAATGATGGCATGGAAGATGACATCAAACTTCTTGTAGAGTTTACATTCCCCACAGATGTAGTTACCCGTGTTGATCTGAATATTTGGATTGAACTCCCCTCAGGGCTCACTTTCAATGTGAGAGTGTCTGTTTGGAGAGCTCCCGGAGAATCAATTCTAAATATTGATGGTTTCAATATGGCGATTGAATCAGGTTGGTACACAGTGACCCTACTAGCATCTGTAATGGGTACAGGCGGTGGCAAGTACTACATAATAGATGATATTGTATTCGATCCACCAAAAGGAGGATCAGGTCTTCCAGGGGTTGAGGCATACTTCTGAAGTTCTTCAAGAAATACTTCTGATGTAAGAGGGTAGTAAAGTAGTGAATCACGAGAAACTAGCTCTCCTATTCGCGCTCCAGGAGCAGCCAGTAGCACCAGCTGCAAAGCTCGCCGACCAAGTAGGTGTGACTCCACCCACCGCAAGAGCTTGGTTGAAGAGTCTAAGGGATGAAAAGGTATTTGCGGGTATTCAATCAAACCTTCGCGTCCACAAAGTCGGACTGGAGATGTATGATTTCTTTGTAGGCGTAGATACCTATGACTCGTTGAAAAGTATTGAAACATTCTGCGATGAATATCCATACACCTCTTACAGGGCGAGAGTCTTTGGTGGAAGCATACAGGGAATGTTGCTTCAGTTTAGACAACCTGTAGAAGCGCACAAGCACCTTGAACAAGCCTTTCATAGACTGATGAAGGCAAATCTGATAACGAGTATTAGAGAGTTGCCGACTCTGCAAGCAGTATACGGTTCAACATATACCAGACCCCGATTAGAAGCATGGAACGCGGAGCGGTTATCTTGGGAATTTGATTGGGAAAAATGGTGGAAGGATGCCCCAAAGAAACCAAAAATCGAATCACCGGAAATCATTAAGAAGGAGGAGCGCATTGAGCTTGACTCACTCGATGCTCAGTTAATTCAAGAACTTACTTTGAATGCAAGAAGGAAGAACGTGGATATAATCCGGGCGATCAACTTGGACCCTAATGAGAAGGGAGTTCAACAGAATATATCCACCAAACTCAATCGGCTAAAGGAAGAAGCTGTTGAATCATATCGAGTATACATCAATTGGAACCACTTTGATATCTATAACACACCTCTTGTCATTGCAAAAGCTGATAGTGGTATGACTAGACGCCTCATCTCACACCTGAAGGATAGCGAGTTTCCATTCAGCTCAAGTATCAGAGAAACAAAAGATGGATTCGTATGGTCTGCACGACTACCCTCGGCACATCTTTCTGAGTTAGTGTCCCTTGTTTGGAGAATTGCAGATAGCCACGAACTGCTGATAATAGACTACAAACACTCCATATGGTATGGTCTATGGGCAGAAGCCTTTGATGCAATGAGAAATGATTGGCGCACAGATAAGGTCTTTTGTCTTGATACTCCCTTGAAGAGTATTGGTTTGTAACGAGTACGCCAAAGGTTATCCCAACTTGGGTCTATCTGTTTAGATACAGGATTGTAGCTTTATCAGATTCAAAAAGATACAGAACGCAACCCATATGTTCCAAGCAACCTCCTTGAGGAAAGAAAGAATCGAATTTTGAAGAAAGACCAAATAGTCGGGCACTACTCTTTGAACTTTCGCTTCAAAACAACCTGAATGGACAGACCACTTTGAAAGCACGGACCAAATTGATTTGCATCGGTGCTATTTTCATGGTTTTCCTCGTGGGACTCATTGTTATGGCAGTGTTTGATGACGTTGAATGACCGCATGTTTACGAGGTTGATATTCTTCCGGTTTCTCCGGCGGTTGGCGATACAATCAGCGTGGTCATCTATGCAATAGATGCTTCAGGAGTGTCAGATGCAAAACTCAGTTATTCCGTAGATGGAGAGGAATGGCAGCTCAAAGACATGAATTTCTACACTTGTCTCTGTATTGCTGGAGGCAGGTGGGTTGCCACCTTTGGCCCCATTGGAGAAGGACAGAGTGCACAATTCTTTGTGACAGCATTTGATAATTCTCCAACAAGTAACTCTGCAAACACTGAGATCTTTACCATTCAAGTTGAATCATAAAGCCACGGTGCATAAAATGAAATTCGATACAATACTCTACTTGATTCTATTGATTCTTGGAATGGTGGTTTCTATAGCTCCCTGGACGTTCGCTCCAGTTTGTTCAACGGAGATGAGGTGCTATTTCACACGAGACGTTGAAACCGTTCTAGGGGCGGTCATAACTGCAGTTGCTCTTCTTGGAGCATACAAGAGCCTGGAAGTTCAATAGGATAGAGAAGGTGTGTGGGTGAACACCGAGCAACGTCGATTACTGGAAATTCTTCTAGTGATATTTGGTGTATTCGGCATCTACACGTACACTACACTCGCAGTTCCCGTCCATCACTACTGTGCTTGGACGGGACCAGAGATTCAAGATCGAATTGGTCATGAGGTTACGTTCACATTTCGCAATGGTACAAAGGCATTCTATTGTTGTGTCAATATCTCAATCTTGGCTTTCAAAGAACTGAAACTATCAGGTGATCTAGATCAGCTTGGAAATATTGATGTTCGATGTCCTATGTGTGGGATGCTCATGACGTGGGATGGTCCCATGATTATCTGGGTATTCTCTGAAAACTACGATAATCCCACAACAAACGAACCTACAATTGTTCCCCTCTGTGAGGATATTCCTACAGAGGACCTATGTGAAAGTCATTTCATTGATTTGTATGGTGGAGTCATTCTAGATAGTCCGTATATCTGGACATGAAGGCGATCCTATGCGAAAAAAACACCTACTTCTTTCGGAATTGTTACTATCACTGGCATTCAATGTAGGATTCATCACATACCATGCTACGGGAGCAAGTGGTAGTGTATCTTGGATATTTCCAGAACTCGGACCAGCAGTCATCCAGGACTCATACTACGGTCGCGCACTGGGATTAGAATCGCCTATTGGGCTTATCGGAGATATACCCGGATTATATTCAATGTACAGAGGAAATCCACCACAAACAGGAGATTGGGACATTCCAGGAGTCAGTCCGAATGGAGAGATACTAATCATTGCCATCGCATTTGCTCTTATTCCAACAATCATAGTTGTTGCACTTGGGAGGCGTTCTTATGGGTCTTCAAAGACACAGTAATCTTGCAAGCTATGCACTTGGCAATGTTTTGAAGTACCGTACAAAAAGTACTGCAGTAATCATTGCATTGGTATTTTCATCGACAATCCTCTGTTCTGCAGAGTTTATTCGAGAAGGGCTGATCACAGACATCACTGCGTCTCTTGAAGAAGGACCTGACCTCGTTGTACAGCGATTAATCGGTGGTCGCCAGACAACTGTCCCTAACCAGTGGAAGGACAATGTGAGTCAGACCGCTGAAGTTAGTCTTGCCACAACAAGAGTGTGGGGATATACAGATGTTGGAAGTGGAACATTATTCACTATAATGGGAGTCAATGCTACAGAGTATGGAAGTGTTGTTGGAACAACTGGCACGGATATTCTTGAGAATGGAAGGTTCCTTGGAGAGCAGGATATTGGAAAGATATTCATTGGAAAAGGAATTGTCGACATGATGGCAGCATCTGCTGCTCGTGTCACTATCGAGGTTGGCAGTTCGCTATCGTTGAGTTCGTACAATGGCAGTCTCATTGAGTTTGAGATAATTGGAATATTCAATACTGCTTCCAACGTGTTCAGTTATGACATGATTATTACGGACCTAAACAGTGCAAGACGTCTACTTGGTGTTGATAATTCGTCTTGTACAGATATTGCTATCTGGGCAAATCAGGCGGCATACCTTAGCGATATTGCTTTCAGATTGGACACTACACTCGCTGAGGCCAGAGTGCTTACTAGGGATGCAATTTCAGATACTATGCAAAAAACCTATGGAGAACGAACTGGTGTTATTGCACTTCTCTGGGCAGTGATGCTGGCAACTGTGGTGCTTCTTGCATTTACTGTATCAAGTGCAGGTTCAGATGAAACAAGAAGAGAGGTGGGTCTCCTCAAGACACTAGGCTTTGACACTGTGGATATCCTTGAAGTGCGAATGGTCGAAAGTGTTATTCTTGGTACCCTAGGAGCAAGTTTGGGCATTTCAGTTGCAATCATTTTTGATTTTATTCTTGGGGCACCCATTCTTTCCGGTTTCCTTCTAGGATGGAATGTTCTGATTGTGAATTCTTGACTTCCTCTATCTATTTCGCTTTCAACCATCTTTGTGGTTTACTCGGTAGCAATCATTCCAATTCTTATTGCTTCAGTAGTCCCTGCATGGAGAAATGCGATTACAAAACCTGATGTTGTACTAAGGGGGATCTAGTATGAGCGGGATAGTACATACTGAAGATGTTTGGAAGATCTACGGTAGCAAAGGAGCGCATCTTGTTGAAGCAGTAAATAATGTCACAGTTGAGATAGAAGAGGGTAAAGTAACAGCATTTGGTGGACCAAGTGGTTCAGGAAAATCCACTTTGCTGAGTCGCATCGGATTTCTTACAAAACCAACACGCGGAAAAGTGTTTGTAGACAATGAAGAATTATCAGCGTTATCAGAAGTGTACAGAACAAGAATCAGGAGGGAAAAAATCGGTTTCATCTTCCAAGCGAATTACCTTATTCCCCAACTGACTGCCATAGAAAATGTGGCCCTTCCAAAAATATGCACGGATACAACTCGACGAGATGCCGAAAGGATTGTTAGAGAGAAACTCATTGCTCTTGATATGGAAGATAGATTGGACTTCCGGGTAGTTGAATTATCAGGTGGTGAACAGCAGCGTGTTAGCATCGCGCGTGCATTAATGAATTCTCCCAAGATTCTCATTGCTGATGAACCCAGCAGCTCCATTGATGAGAAGCTAGCGGGCGAATTATTGGCATCTCTTAGAAGGATGACAGAAGAGGAAGGTCTTACCGTTATTGTTGCAACTCACGACCAACTTGTTCTGAATTGGTCAGACCGGGTTTACACAATGAAAGAAGGCTCAGTCGTTTATGGGTAGAGCATTGCGTCAACAGCAAAGACAATACCCTTCTGATTCTACTAATCAAAATCGCTACTTAGCGGAGATAGAAACAATGGATAGATTGCGAGTATTCTCAATGATGCTATTAACTCTCCTAATCACTTCAACGACTCCAGCCTTTGCAAGCGGGGTCCCATTTCTTCAGGCTCAAGACACGAACATTATGATAACAGGGTTCTCTGAGAACATCTTGTTATCTACTAGGGATTCCCCTTATGCGCACCATGTGGAGCCTACTATTGCAATATCTGATAACGGCACCCTTTTTGCAGGTTGGAAGAACTCTGAAACGCACTATGGAGGTGGAGCAAGAGTTAGCGTAGTCAAATCTGGAGACGGCGGAGCAACATGGACGGCTCCATACAATATGGATATGTTTGGTGGGGAACAGACTAGACAATCGGACCCTTGGCTCGTTTGGCATAATGAGAGTATTTACTATGCGTATCTGGAGTACTCTGCAATTGATCCTAATTTCACACAGATGACCGTTGCTCGGAGTGATGACGAAGGAAACACATGGAATCCTGTAAAAGCTTCATACAACGAATATTTTGCAGACAAGGAAACCATGGTCATTGCAGATGATGGGACGATATATGTGGCATATGATGATGCAGATACCTCTAGTCCAGAAGGAAATGTAACTCTTAGAGTGACACGTTCAACAGATGGTGGAGCAACATTTGAGGAGGTAGGAGTGATTGGTTGGCCTGACCCAGGCCATATAGGTCCTTACCTTGCTCTGAATTCGGAGGGTCATCTCTTTGCAGCGTGGACTTGGGTTGATGAGAACCTTGAAGGTAACATATACTTCGCAAAGAGTACTGATAGAGGTGAAACATTCAATACACCGCGTCTGATGAATCCAGAGGGAAATTACTCGTTCTTTGAAGTTCTGAATGGGAGACCTGGAAAGAGCACTTTGCCAGTTATTCGATTTGATGAAAGCGGTCGATTATACCTTCTCTGGGCAGATACATATGAATCCAATGCGCACTCTTTCGATATCTACATGAGGATATCACTTGACGAAGGTGAAACATGGACCCAAAGATATCAGGTCAATCCCCTAACTATTGGTAATCAGTGGCAACCAGATATGGATATTGATTCTAAGGGACTTCTGCATATCGTATACTATAGCGAAGTCTATGACGAATATCGCCCATTCTATATAGTAGCTAATATGACGGGAGACGAAGGCGATTATCCAGTTTTTAGCGACGCGATAGAAATTGCAAATGTATCAACTTCCAGCGAATTCACACGTCCAGGCGATTACTTCACCATAAGACTTGACCAAGATGACATTCCTCACGTTGTTTGGTCCGATGGAAGAAATGATGAGATGGATATCTACTATGCTCATGGAGTACTACCAGAGGAACAGCCCACAACGCCATCTATTGACAGCATTACAGTAGTTGTGGTAGTATCAGTTGTTGTTATTGCAATTGTGGTAGTCATCCTAATCATCAGGAAACCAGGAACCTAAATCGCCACAAGAATATGTGAAACCAAACTGACCATACTGAACAGAATCGAAACAGAGGAAACTTTTCTCAACAGAACAATTATTCCAGATATGGTGGGTTGGTTCAAGTTTCTCCAGGTCCAAATCATTTCAAGGACAACACGCCAGCAAGCAGATGCAATCCCAATCCAGAAGAGTCCAGCAAAGAATGCAGTATCAGAGAATTCCTGAAACAAACAATATGGACAATGATGATTGGGCAGTCCTAACGCAATAGGAGCAAGTGTATCATGAAGTGTAATAAGATACAGGGAGGCAGCAGCCAGCGACAGCAACAAAGTCAACTTCGCAAATATGGATGCTCTTTGCTCTAACTATTGTGCTAGGATTATTGCAATGGAAATAATTACTGTCAGTGTCAATATCGACAGACCAAACTCAGGGCCAAGCACAGCTGATGGTGAAAAAGGTGGATCAGTATTATAAATACTAGAACAGCAGGGTGCGTATACAGTTTATATAGAAGAAACAAGAATTACATCAGCAGCGGAATCGATGAGTAATAGGGGTACGAGAATCAGAAGAAATGACCTTTCTAGCTTGCCAAGAAAGGGAAGAGTAGGTTCCCAACGGTTTGAAATCTCGACCAGTAGCCACATACCATAGGCAAATGGAAGCAATATTTTGAGAACTATACTAATTGTGGAGTAGGGTTCACTAACATTGACAACTCCGGAAACGCACATCGCTCCAGGGCAATACGGAACTAGTGATTGAAGCATCCAGAAGTAGATTGGTACAACAACAAGTCGGGCCAAGAGTACTATAGTTCCAATCATTCCAAGAAGGTAGTACTTCTGTTCAGAATTATGCGACTCTTCAGATTGTGATTCGAGATTGTCTACAATTTCAGAGGAGATATACCCACCATAAAGGGCTAGAGCTATAGAGAGTACAGCGATGACCATTACAACAACGGTCGTGACTGTGATAATCAATTTGTAGACACCAGCCTAATAGGAGCAATAGGGCCAATACTAAAAGATTCCTGCTTAAGGCCCGTTTCGCATTCCTTATCAGGTATTGAAAGCAAGAAAAATAAGAGGTTTCATAATGTCAGATCGGATTGTGGAGTTACTTAAGGAATTGTGCGCCATACCAGGTCCAGTGGGCAGAGAAGATATGGTACAAGACTATGTTCGCGAGCGGCTCAAAGAATTCTGCGATGATATTCGAACAGATAAAATAGGAAATGTAATTGCTACAATTGAAGGAACCTCTAAACATTATGCACTCGTAGCTCATGCAGATGAAGTAGGTTTCTTTGTCAGTAGAATTGACGATGATGGATTTCTATTTACTAAATGGAATACTCAGGGTTACAAACCGGACCTTCGACTACTTCCTGGTCAGTGGGTATTCATTATGACGGACTCCAGCCTCATTCCTGGGCGTTTCTGTGTAAAAACTGCACATATTGCAGGACCGAAAGGAAAGAACACTATTCCAAAAGATGATGAAGTATTCATTGACATTGGTGTCAGATCAGTAGAAGACGTAGAAGAAATGGGAATTTACGTTGGAACACCAGTGGTTTATGCAGCTCCCATTGAGAAAATTGGAAAGCATCTCATGGGAAAGTCATTCGATGACCGGATTGGACTCGCACAAATGATTGTCCTAGCAGAGCGGCTATTCAAGACACCGAAAGAGGACAGACCGACAATCTCGCTTGTTTCAACTGTAATGGAAGAGATTGGTGCAAAAGGAGCTCCGGCAATTGCACAGAATTTGGATGTTGACGGAGTGTTAATTCTTGAAATTGGTCTAGCTGATGATTATCCAGGCACGAATAATGAGGTGTCCGTAGGACTTGGTAAGGGACCTGTCTTGGTCGTAAAAGACACACAGATAGTATATTCTCATAAGTTGAACAAGAAAATCATTGCAACCGCAGAAGAAAGTGATATTGGCATTCAGAGAGCCGTTTATCATAACTATGCAACAGATGGTTTTCCAATGGCGACGCACGGTCAGCCAGTTGCAGTAATCGCAGTACCTTGCAGATATTCCCATAGCAGCTTTGAGGCTATTGACCCTGCGGATGTGGAGAATACACTAGATCTTATCTATCATTTCTTGATTTCTGAGGCTAAGTGATATCATCTCATTCGTTTCCCAATGCCTTTACTTTAACAACCATACTATCTCTGGATACAATCTTAATTTTTGTACCAGGCGGGAAGCTTCCCTCATCTGTTCGAGCGTCCCAGATTTCTTGTCCAACTCTTATCTTCCCATGGTCTCTCGATACATTTTCAATGACGACTCCGGATATTCCCGCCAAATCATAGTATGCGTAGGAAGTGTCAAGCAAACTAGGGTAGATGAAATAATACTTAATCGCGATATAGACAGTAGAACCAATCAAGCCAATGATAATGCTCGCCAAAAGGAAATCTGGCAAGAGATAGTATACTACAATGATGGCCAGAGGAACCAGGACTAATTCGTCAATAGTAATTGCAATGAATTTTACCCTCGGTGAAACCATTCGCATATTTCTCCGCGTTCAATTTGGTAACATATTAGTTTGAAGTAAGAAAAGGGTTTGCACAAGTGCCACACCATTCTGTTAATTAGAAGGAGCCGCTGGACGAAACATGTGAGTCAGAAGTGAGAACAGAGATAATTCAAATCATGGCTGGTGCGGCTGTTCTTTCTGCTATTACATACCTCCCTATCCTTGCAAGAGATTTCCTTGGAGCAGATGAATTCTATATCACACTGATTGTTTCTGTATATGCCGTAGCTTCCTTCGCTTCTAGCTATATCTTTGGTAGAGCAGGCGACATCTATGGTAGGCGTATCATCCTTAGAGTTGGCTTGTTTCTCTCCATGTTGAGTTTTGGTTTATTGATGATTCCGATGTCGCTCGAGTGGCTCTTCCTCGCTAGGATACTGAATGGCTTCTGTATTGGTATGTACCCTGGAGCTCTTGCGGCTTATGCCTACGAATCCGAAATGAAAATGGGACGTTTTGCTGCTTATGGTGCATTGGGATGGGGTGCTGGAACAGTTTTTGCGGGATATGCCGCTGGGTTCAATATTTATTGGGCATTTCTGGCATCAGCGGCATTCTTTGTTGTTGCATTTGCAAGTGCGTTTACTCTACCTAAGATACTAGTCAAGCCTATTCGAGTTCCACTTTTTCCAATTGATACCTTCAAGCGCAACTATCCAGTTTACCTTGCAGTTTTTATTCGTCATAGTAGTGCTTTTGCGGTTTGGGTATTTTGGCCACTATTCCTTCTAGACCTTGGAGCAGACTTATTCATTGTGGGTTTGATTCAGGCAACCAATTCAATCGCTCAAGTTATTTTCATGATTGGACTAACTGACCGATTTGATTGTAGCAAGCTCATTACGGTGGGTCTCGGGGCTTCTACAGCAACGTTTGTTTGGATTTCAATGGCAACAACAATTTGGGATCTATTCCCGTCTCAAGTTCTCCTTGGATTCGCTTGGGCATGCCTCTATGTTGGGTCGCTCAAGTATGTTACTGAAAGAAATGTAGAACGATCTACTGCTTCAGGTCTTCTGCAATCTTCTCTCTCGATAGCAGGTGTGGTAGGACCAATCTACGCGGCTGTATTATTCGCATTGTGGGCCAGCTATATTCCAATCATACTCTTTGCAGCCTTGATGTCTGTAGTTGCTTTGATTATATTCTACTTCAGCAATCGGGGGACAGAATGTCGTCTTGAACAGTCACAATTCATTGAAATTATATCTGATGAATACGAGTAAGCTGCTGGAATGATACAATTTTAATAGCCTGTTCATGAAAAGGGGATGTGTGGATTGGGTTGGCGTGATTGGAAAAAAGAGTGGTATCACATTTGCCATGATATTAGTCCTAATCCTAATTCTACCGGTTTCTAGGGTTGAAAGTTCACTTGCACAAACAACAAACAGCGACATGACAAGTGGGCCTTATGTTGACAGAATAATCTATAGAGTGATCACACAAGATGAGCAGCAGGTACAGGCATTACAGGATGGAGATATTAATCTCATCGGGGATATGGTCGACCCTCAATTCCTCACAACTCTTTCTGAAGATAAGAATATAGAAGTAGCACAAGTTCTCAGGAACGGATACGGATATCTAGCAATCAACTGTGACAAATACCCTTACAACTATACCGCATTTAGACGTGCATTTGCGTTTGCTCTTGACAAAGAAGCTATCTCAAACGATATGTGTTATGGTCCTTCGGTTCCACAGGATAGCTGTGTACCACAGATTAATCCCCTCTCAATTGAAGGTCAGTTGCCCTATAGCTATTATGAGGCCGATATTGCTCTTGGCAATCAGCTACTTGATGAAGCGGGATTTTATGACGTGGATAATGACGATATCAGAGAAGCACCAGATGGTTCTGATTTTGATGTGCTTATTGAATATTCATTCCCCTCACCCTTTCCAACACATCCAGCCGAGAGGGGAGCAGAAGCACTCACAGCATTAGGTATTAATGCAACAGTCCAAGAGGGAGACGTCTACGAATATATGAACAGAATCTATCATCATTTCGACTATGATGTGCTTTTTCTAGTGGCGAATTTCCATAACTTTGACCTTGACTGGCTTGGATATGAATTCTGGAGTGAGTATGCAGATGAGCCATACTGGAACTTCCCGAACTTTAGGAACGCATCCTATGATTCATGGCGTGACCAACTCCTCCATGCAACATACCTTGAAGGTGAGGGTGGTGTTATGGAAGCCGCTCATGAGATGCAAAAGGTCTGGGTCTATCAGAGTCCTATGATTATTTGTTTTGAAGGTGTTCAACTAACAGCATACAGAACAGACACTTTTGAGGGGTATGTCAATGATGTGATGTATGGAGTGCCAGGTTGGTGGACCAACTACAAGGTTCAACTAAAGGATGAACTCGGTGGTCCAGATGGGGGATTGTTCACAAGAAGTATCCCTCTTGACGTAGACACATTCAACTTCATGAATTCAGCATCTGCGTATACAATGGACGTTCTAGAAATGCTCTATGATAGTATGTTGAGAGTGGATGCTCATGGTAACTACATCAATTGGCTTGCAGATTCATACCTCATTGAAACTCATGAGGATAATGTGAATGTTACTGATGGGCGAACAAGATTTACCTTCGATATTGTACAAAATGCTAGATGGAGCGATGGTAATCCTATCTCTGCAGGAGATATTGCATTTACTCTGAACTATTACATT
>CAYMLT010000020.1:0-22906 GCA_964391265.1 uncultured archaeon | reverse complement strand
CATTGAATATCTATATGCCAATAGCCTAGTGAATGACACTCAAATTCTATCCATGGCATTAATTTTCCAAGAGATAAGTTCGGAATATTGGTTATGCTGGGTTGCCTTTACTGATGACCCACGATGGCATTTTGTTGTATATGTAGATGCATTTACCGGAGAATATCGAGATATCCAAATGAAACTTATAGAAAGTGATATGATACCCTCTAAACTAACTCCTGACTCAAACTCAAATCCAATCCAAATGGAATCGATTTCTGTAGGCATTTTGCTTTCAGCTACAGCAGGTTGTTTAAGCTACATGTTTCTTCGAAAGCATACAACCAAAACTCATGAATCGGTATCTTAGAGGTAATCGCGTCGAATTTTTCATGCACAATCTATCCAGTTCTGGACTTCAATTCTTAGATTATGAATTGGATGGAGAATATCCTCCACTTTCTCAAGCAAATGACAATAATCAATAGATTTGATGCTTTTGTCGTATTTCATTGCTATCCGTGCTGAAATAGGTCCAAACACGCTCTCAGACTTGTTTACTATGTCATAATATCTTCTCTGGACATCGTGAAATTGACTTTGCAGGATGTTGCGAATATAGTTTGTCTTGGACATACTAATACTGCTCAGTGATTGGAGTAGATATTTTTCAATGAAGTACGAAGTTACCAATATCTCGTATAAATAGCAACAGGCTCCAGTATATTGAACTTCGTTTTCTAGCCAGTCAGAAATTTCTCGAAGCCTATTTTCATTCTTCCAAGACAATTCTAGAACATTTTGAGGAATCAATCGTACTCTTTCAAGAAAATCGAAACCATGCAACAATCTGTAATTTTGAGAACACGTCCAGAAGTAGAAATTATCTTGACCATTAATCCTGTTTCTAATTTCAACCTCAGATGAGGCTTTACAGTCCAAAACTCGTCTTGTATCCAAACCGAGTTCTTTGTTCACCAATTCCACTAGATCTCGAATTTCTTTTTCAAATTCGGTGACTGCAAGTAAATCAATATCGCCGATAGGGTCAATATTCCTCGTCACATAACTCCCAACTAAAATGATTGCATTGCACAGTGAATGAGCATTTTCAACAAACTTTTGCAACACAGCATCATAATCTAATCTCCCTTCAGACAATTTTACCACTTCTTTTATCTCTGATTATCCTTAACTGATAAACTTTCAAAAAGATGGGTAGTACGAAAACCTCTGCATTTTAAAACTTCACTTCACTATTAAATTAGGTAACTAGTGAAACAAATAAAGAAGATATGATTAGCATTAGATGGTATTTATTCTTCTGGAATCTGAATCCAGAGGATGTTGTTTCCCCTTAGAAGAATCTCGCCGTACTTAGCTTTTGCCTCCAAAACTCCGTCCTCACCAGGCACTAATTCTTCGGCATCCGCTAATGTGAGATTCATGTAAACGTCGCATCGTGTGAGGCGCCCTCTGAATATTCTCTGGTCCTTAAGCTTGATTGACACAATCTCGTTGAGATTTTGTTCAAGAGCCTTGATGGGCATTCTCTCTGCTGACATAAAATGTAACCTCTCCGATGTGCCCCTTAGAGTGTATTATAAAGGCTTTGCTACAAACGCCGCTTGACATAATCCGGACGTCAACGTTAAGAAGTAACGACACAAAAGCTCTGTGAGAGATGGAACAGAATGACAATATGTCTAGGTATTGAAGGAACGGCGCACTCATTCGGATCAGGAATTGTTTCCAGTGAGGGTAAGGTCCTGTCCAATATCTGGGACATGCTTCAACCAGAGGAAGGTGGAATACACCCCCGCGAGGCAAGTCAGCATCATGCAAATCTTGGTCCTGGTTTAATCAAGAAGGCACTCAATGACGCAGGAGTAGCAATGAGCGAAGTTGATCTAATCGCCTTCTCACAAGGACCAGGTCTTGGACCATGTCTCCGTACAACTGCAACGATGGCACGAACCCTCTCACTAAAGTTTGGTATACCTTTGGTTGGGGTAAATCACTGTGTAGCCCATATAGAGATTGGAAGTTTGGAATCAGGTTTCGAAGATCCTGTGACTGTATATGTTTCAGGAGGGAACTCTCAAATCATTGCTTTTGCCGGTGGCCGATATCGCACGTTCGGTGAAACCCTGGACATCGCTATTGGAAACATGCTTGATGTATTCGGGCGTCATACAGGGATGCAATTTCCTGCAGGTCCACGAATCGAGAAACTAGCAAAAGAAGGCTCTGAATACTATGCTCTACCATATTCTGTAAAGGGGATGGATGTAAGCTACTCCGGAATGCTTACTGCTGCAGGACGCCTCTTCACAGAGGGAGTTCGGCTTGCTGATATCTGTTTTAGCATACAAGAAACTGCATTTGGTATGCTAGCTGAAATTGCCGAACGGGCAGTTGCGCATACCAAGAAGAAAGAGATACTTCTCACTGGAGGCGTGGCGCGGAATAATCGCCTTACCGAACTACTTGAAGGGGTAGCTGAACGACACAATACCCGCTTTCATAGGGTGAGTCCCCCGTTAGCTGGAGATCAAGGGGCCATGATTGCATGGACAGGAATTCTCCAGTACAACAGCGGAGATGTTTTGGAGGTATCCACATCTCAAGTACGGCCAAAATGGAGAACCGACGAAATGGACATCGGGTGGAAGTAATGGATCTGCAGGGAGAGTACATAGCTATTGGTGCCGAATCTACCATCACGAAGGTTGAATTATGGGGAAACCAATACGCCCTAAAATCCCGTCCTAGTAAACCATATCTCCTTCCTGAAATCGATAGCATGTTGAGAACCAGTCGCACCAATCATGAATGTAAAGCCTTGACCATTGCACGATCCTTAGGCGTACCGACTCCCGCAGTGCATGCGATTGACCTGAAAGACTGTTCAATTCTGATGGATTTCATACTGGGCCAACAATTGAAAGAAGTCGCAAGCTCAGAAAAAGTGACTAATCTTAGAGAATTATGTTTCCAATTTGGACGATATATCGCATACCTACATCGTGGAGGTATGGTACATGGGGATCCTACAACGAGCAACCTCATTGTGGCACCCAGTGGCAAGATGTGGATGATTGATTTTGGTCTTGCTGAGATGAATGCCACAGTTGAGATGAAGGGTGTTGATCTGCACCTAATCAGGAGGGCCTTAGAAACTACACATTGGAACGTTCAAGACGAGATGCTTGAAGCCACAATCGAGGGCTACATCAATATCCTTGGTGATGAGGCCACACCAATTCTCGCCCGAATGGAAGAAATTCGTGAGCGAGGTCGCTATCATTAGAAAAATGCATCCGTAAAGCGAACCTATTAGATATTTCCGCGTTCATGTCACAATCTTTATATCCACACCTCAAAGCCCAACGACATTAGCCGGTTTCTTTAGGAACCCAGTTTACCAAGAGGTACTCTTGATGGCACGAATGCACACAAGACGCAAAGGTCAGTCCGGAAGTAAACGTCCGTCCACAGCCCAAGTCCCCGAATGGCTAGACAAGGATGCCGCCTGGGTTGAGGAAAAAGTAGTAGAGCTTGCAAAGGCAGGCAACACTCCATCTATGATAGGACTGATTCTGCGTGACCAGTATGGAATTCCTCTTGTCAAGGTAGTAACCGGAAAGCGTGTTGCTGACATTATTCAAGAAAACGATTTACAGAAACGCGTTCCTGAAGACCTCAGAAACATGATTGCAAAGGCAGGCAAAATTAGACGCCATCTTGAGGAACATGGGAAGAAGGACTTTGTTTCCAAGCGTGGCCTTCAGCTTGTTGAGAGCAAAATTCATAGACTTTCCAAATATTACAAGAAGAACCGTGTTCTCCCCGCAGATTGGAAATACTCACCGGACCAGATAGCCGTTCTACTTAGATAGTTTTATCATAATGGCCTATCATCTCACTGATGAGATGAATGAGAAGGCCTCTACAATTTCAAGTATGAAATCAGTGCGAGATAGGTTTTCAAAAATCAGCACTAAAAGTCTCAAAAGACTTACCATTATTAGTTCTCTAACACCACATGCAATAGTGGCAACATCAATTCTTTGCCGGGCATCTCTCAAAACCAATACTTTGTTTCATGCCAAGTTTGTCGATCCACTAGTTTCAGCAGAAGTTTTCACAGAACATCTCAGCGACAAGTCAAATACCCTTCTTGTTACTGTAGGACTTGATGTATATGGTGCAATGCCTGACAAGCAAACCCGTTTTCTGCCTATTGGTTGTTTCTTTCATTCAGATTTGACCAGCGTTAAAAAAACACCACCTGAATTCCCGCTTTCTGCCCTTACATACACCTTTGCGAATGAAAAAATGAATACGGACACAGGAGACTTTGTTCTGGCAATATTGGGTTCGATTCTTGAAAATGTGGCTAATGAAGCTTCAAAGGAGCTTGTCGAAACAGGTATACAAAATAAACTGATTCTCCCCCGGAAGGGCATAAAAATCCCAGGAGCAAACTTTCTTCCCCTTGAAACAACCCTTCTCAATAACATTCATCCCTACCTAGATGGACTTAGCGGAGTAACAAAATCCTGTCAAAAGGTATTCACAGATGCTGATTTACCCTATAGCAAACGAACTATACCAATGACCCTACTAACAAATGAAGAAGCAACACAACTAACATCGGCACTTCTGCCCTACCTTTCAGCTGGAACAATTCCCGAAGTACTCGGCAGTGATTATGAATTACCTTTAGAAAATCCTGCAAGTCCAATGCGTTACATATCCAGCATACTATCTCTTGGCCAATTCGTCTGGAGCCAAAGAATGATGGGTCTATTTCTTGGAATACTAATTGGGGATCGAGCTCGACAGCTCAGCAGCCTTGTTGAAAAATACACAGAGTATTGCAAGAATACCATCAATGGAGTTCGCACACTTAATGTAGTTCTGAATGAAACAGAATCGCACATTCAGTCTACAGACTTTATTGTTTCTGTTTCGAATTTGAATATGCTTGATACCATGCTTGTAGATGCAAGTCGAATTTTACTAGAGACTACTTTGGAGAATAAAAAATTCATTGTGCTTCGGACAAGTCAGTCAATCACAGTTGCTTGGACAAAGGAATTCTCTCTGGTGCCAACAATGGCCATATTTTTGGAGCAAAACATTCCACTAATGTCTACTTCCTCAACATCAATCAAAGTGCCGGACTCATCCGATGCAACCTATGCAAAGATTATGAAAGCTATCAGATACATAACCACGAAGGATGTTCTACCATGATTGCAGCAATTGAGATTGAGTTCGATACCGAAATGGATGCAAAACAAGTTCTCAATTCAATTAATCCAGATAATACACCTCTCCCTGTTGGCATTTCAATTGATACAACCCAAATAGGGAAGCGAATAAAATTGCGAATCGAATGTGCCCGTGGAATTGACAGTCTTAGGTCCACAGTGGAGGATATCATGAGTGCAATTGACTTATCCATAAGAACAATTGATACGATAGAATGAGCTCAATTATTGTTATTTTCCATGATTTTTCTGTACTCTGTCTTGGCCTTTGCCCTTGCCACATCTGCCATTTCCTCTGTGATAAAACCTCTCTGCACAGCGCGTTTGAGCAGATGTTGATCGATAATTCTGGTTTCCCCATTCTTTGGGGCAACAACATCAATTTCAAGGTCAACATATCGGATACTTCCAGGCACTGATCCATTTCCCGGATAGAGTTCTACACCAGTGTTCAAATTGACATATGTCCCCTTGAGAATATCATCCTTCGAATAGTAAGAGGTGTTAAGGACCATGGAACCAGGCACAACGTGTGTGATAGCATAGTCTCCATCATCACGAGGTACTTCCACATCATCAACTGGTTCAGGAGTCATTTTCAACTTGCGAGATGTGTAGCGAAACTGTCGTCTTATGAATACCTCACTACCCTGTGCTTCAATTACTCTGCCTTTTGAGAGCACAATACATCTTCCATCAGCTTTAACATGCATTATGTTAATGGGATCCCCAATCTTTGGCATATCACGACTAACAATTTTCTCAAGTTTCGACCGAACATATTCCTGCTCTTCAGGTCGGTCCTCAATGACCATTTCGGCAAAGTCAACTAGAGACGCATAGCCTGCGCTTTTGTAGAAGTGGTGATGAAGAATGGTAGGCCGTATCTTTGCACGAGTCTTATCCAAGGCATCTTTCACTTCTGCAGGAAATTCGATATCTGCATTGCTAGTACCCTCAAATAGAAGTCCTGTTGTATCTAGGACTCCAAATTTCTCCCGAATCTGCTGAGCAACTTCTAGAAGTTCATCAATTTCATTGTATAGTTCTTCTTCAGTGAGCTTGACCGCTGCCGTTCTCCATAGGATTCCCCATTGCTCAGTATGTTCACGAAGTTTTCTTCCAAGTGTGGATAGGTTCTCTCGTGTTTCCGAGTCCTTTATCTTAGTACTCAATCTGACAACTGGATCTGGCAGTAATACTGCTGCTCGACCCGGAATCGTGATGCTGGATGAAAGAACAGGTGCTTTACGCCCATAGTCATGCGCGCGTATTTGAACCATTACTGGCTTTCCCCGTTCAAGTGACCTTTCTGGTAATAAACCTGAGATTGGCCCAAGGTCCACTCTTGTCTGTCCTGTCTTGTCATCTCGTCCTAGGACAACACCCTTGTATATCGAACTCTTAGCCACTCTAGGTGTTCGAGTTATGACCCAACCAAGTCTTCTACGAAGGACATCTGTAAGTTTTCTTAGAATTGACTCGTATGCAATAGCAACAATACCCTGCAAATCGCTTCTGTCCCAAATATCAACATCAGGAATCTCTGCTCTATAAGGTAGACCAAACCTTCTTGCCACTTCTGGGGTGGGTTGAACCATTTCAAAATGGTTCTGCAGCATTATCTGCGTTAATGACTGTGAATAGATTCCTCGTACTCTAGCCTTAATCATTTACAAACACATCGTGCATTGCAAGTCTAAATCCGCTCGTTTTAGCGGAGGTGTTAATTCGCTACACTGAGGTTCGTACAGAACTAGTCACGAATGGGCTCAAGAAGACTGGATACATGCCAAATCTTCGTTCGAGCATGATTCGGACAATTGGGGTCCTGACTAGGCTCATCGAGAATTGAGATTGCATTCTGTGCTCGCACTGCGGGAGAATCTACTTCGTTCTCTAGAACAGCAATCGCTTCGTTCGCTGCACGTCTGATGTTTCGCGGTACTGAAGAATCCTCAGATATCTTCTTCATGATATGCTTGGATTGGTCTATGGCTTTTTGTGTTTCGGGGTCCATTGGGAGATCATCCCCTGTAAATTATCTTGACGCACATATGATATCCCAGTTGACACGCCTTTAATTAGCAATGTCAAATGGAGTGCGAATTACAAACCTGTTTCTTTGTAATTCTCATATCATTCTTTCGGCGTAACCACGCTATGCCTCCGCAAGCACATTCAAGCGTATTGCTCATATACTCATAGTAACTTCATTCGAATAGGGTCAATCATGAGTGAAAGAAAGGATGCCTCTGTAAAGAAGATGGCTGAATTACTACGCCAAGGCGCAACAATGCTAGCTGATGCCTGTCCCCAATGCGGGTCGCCTTTGTTGAAAGTTGGCGATGACATATACTGCGCAGTGTGTGATCGGCGCATTGTATATGCAGATGCTGACGAAGAACCAGAATCTCAAGCAGTACGGGAATTAATACCCAAACTCCGAGAAACACTTCTTACAAAATTGATGACATTAGGTGATGTGATTGATGGTGAAAATGATGCAGACACACTTACAAAGCTCGCGAATTTGATGGTCCTTCTGCTACAGGCATTACATCGTCTAGAAACCATGGGGAAGTAAAATAGAGTGCTGCATTGCGCAGCCACTCTAGTGATAGGATTTGATGGCGTTTATTCTGCCGCTTCTTTCTTGGCAGTACCTCTGCGAAGTCTGGCTCTTCGAGCTTTAACTTCCTCAGGTCCCTTAAGCACCTTGCTCTTTCTAATCTCACATTCACGAATCGGGAGGATTTTCTTTACCTCTTCATGAACTTCTGTTGCGAGATCACCAAGAACAACCTTTGTGACCAGCTCGTCAAAGACGTGTTTCTTTGCATGAATACGAATGACTTTTTCAATTGCCTTGCGAACTGAGTGTTCCTGGCTTGTCTTTGCTCGAGAATTGGTGAAAACAATCACGGAGATTCGCATAAGATAGTCATCTTTTGTTAGAATTGGGCCAATCCAATCAATTCTTGATGTACCTCTTCTAACAAGACCACGTAGATAATCAGAGCTCCATTCATGTCCATGGAAGACAGTGCTAGCTGTTTGTCCAGCAGCCTCAAGAATCTTGAATTTCAGCTTGACATGTATCTGATCAAAGTCGCCTGTGAGATCGTAGAGCGTGGGCTTTACTGTGCGGCCAATTAGAAGTTCAGGATTTCCAGCTGGAGTAGTACCTATTTCCTTACCTTCAAAGTATTCTGGAGAAAGAATCTGATACCATACTTTCTCTTTCCATTTGTCTCTTGTTCGGGCCGCTGCCTGTCTGGTTCTTGCTGACATTCGTATATCACGCTCTATCACTGGACAGAATCTACAGTCCAGAGAATGTCCTAGCCCCTCTGGGTGTACCAGCGGGACTCGCCGACATCCAATGGTCATAATAAAAACATTGTGACATGGATTATTCCAACGCCAAAAAAGACGCTTTGTAAATCCATTTTATCAGCACCAGACGATTCAAGCGTTGATGGCTAGATATCACGAAATCTTTTTTACAAGAAAATGCAGTATGTAATACGGCTCGTTTATGCAAGCCTAGCTTAGATGGTATGCTATTTCATTGTTTTATACAAAACCTTTTAACTCCACAGAAAGGCGTTCGAATGCTCAGCAGAACTGCTTCCCATCAATGCATGACCATATGTAATTCTCCATACATCGAGATGTAGCTATGTATGGTACGCTTTGCAAGGTCAGAATCAGCATAAAGGGCTCGTGGCGCAGCTAGGTAGCGCAGCAGGCTTTTAACCTGATGTACAAGAGAATTTCCTCTTGTACGGGAAAGGGCCGCGGGTTCAAATCCCGCCGAGCCCGCCATTTTGCTGCATGAACAGAAGCATGGTATGACGAGCAAAACAACGGGGCGGCTAGTGCGGCACATGGTCATACTCGGATTTTCTGGGTTGTGCTATGGGAAGCAAAAAATGGCTGCAGTGGTTTCCCCGTCCACAATCTTCAAGGGTGTAGCGCCATGTCGAAACTGAAGGAAAGGCAAAAGTACTGGCCAGTTATAGAGTCATATTTCGTAGAGAAAGGACTAGTAGGCCAGCATCTTGACTCGTTTAACAGATTTGTACGAGAAGAACTACAACATGTTGTAGATAGCGTCGGGCGGCTCAATCCAAAGGTCGAGGGTTACTTTGTCGACCTTGGTGAGATACAAGTCATGCCGCCATCTGTAAGGGAAGCTGATGGAAGTGAGCATCCATTATTCCCAAATGAAGCGAGAATCCGCAATCTCACCTATGCCAGCAAGCTGTTTCTTGATATGACTCCTGTCCGTCAGGAAGGATCAGTCACAACTCGTTTGGAAACGATGAGAATCTACGTCGGCGATTTACCCATAATGCTTCGCAGTGAGAAGTGTCTCCTAAGCACAATGCCGTTGGAGGAACTCATCAAACATGGTGAAGATCCTGATGACCCTGGTGGTTATTTCATTATTAATGGATCTGAACGTGTTCTTGTGACCCAAGAGGATTTGGCGCCGAATAGAATTCTGATTGAGGAGGCTAGCAAGAGCTCAAGCTACACCCACATTGGCAAGGTCTTCTCGACATCACGTGGATTCCGTGCACCAGTTACTATTGAGCGAAAACGTACGGGCGAACTTCGCGTATCATTTCCCTCTGTACCAGGTAAAATCCCACTTGCCATTCTCATGAAGGCCCTTGGATTAGAATCTGACCGAGATATTGCTGAAGTGATTTCGGATGATGAAGAAATCCGCAACGAACTGATAGTCACTATTGAACAAGCAGCACCAATCAATGTGGGCCGTGAAGAGGAAGAAGATGCGTCCACACGAGTTAACGCTCTGGATTTCATCGGCAAACGTGTTGCAGTCGGTCAGACAAAAGAGTACAGACTGGCTCGCGCTGAAAAAGTTCTAGACAGGTACCTTCTCCCACATATTGGCACAGAGGACAAACACCGTTTGCAGAAAGCTTACTACTTGGGCCAAATGGTTGAGAGACTTCTGGAGCTCGTATTGAACAAGCGTACTGCAGATGACAAGGACCACTACTCAAACAAGCGACTCAAACTATCGGGTGACTTGCTCATGTCACTGTTCAGAGTTGCACTATACTCATTGACTCGCGATATCAAATACCAGTTGGAACGTACGGCAGTGCGTGGCCGTAAACCAAACATCCGCACTGCGGTCCGTGCTGACGTTATTACTCAAAGATTGAAACACGCACTTGCAACAGGCAACTGGGTTGGTGGAAAGGCTGGTGTATCACAACTTCTAGATAGAACCAACTTCATCTCATCCTTATCACATCTCAGACGCGTCGTATCACCCCTTTCACGATCGCAACCACACTTTGAGGCAAGAGACCTTCACTCCACACACTGGGGCAAGATCTGTCCCAACGAAACTCCAGAAGGGCCAAACTGTGGTCTAGTAAAGAATATTGCAATGATGGCTTACATATCCGTAGGAACTGACGAAGAAGCAGTAGAACGCGCGCTCTATAAAGGCGAGGTTGAATCAATTGAGAAACTTAGAGGGAAACGTGGAGCCAAGTGGGCTGACATATTTCTTAATGGGCGTCTTGTAGGAGTCCATCCAGCACCCCAGGTCCTTGTAAAAACCATCAGACAGAAGCGTCGCGCAGGAGAACTTGACCCTGAGGTAAACATCTGCTACTATGAAAACACCAACGAAGTTCAGGCAAACAGCGATGCTGGAAGGGTTCGACGACCGATTATAGTGGTAGAGAATGGGAAGAGCCGACTCACTGATGAACATCTTCGAATGGTTACAGATGGTGAATGGACTTTCACTAATCTTCTGAGAAATGGGATTGTTGAATACTTAGATGCGGAAGAAGAAGAAAACACACTCATTGCTATGACCCCAGATGAGATTGGTCCAAATACAACTCACCTTGAGATTGTCCCATCAACAATTCTGGGAATATCAGCTGCACTCATTCCATTCCCTGAAAGGAACCAATCTCCACGTAATGTGTACATGGCAGGAATGGCAAAGCAGTCTGTAGGTGTCCCACCTGCAAACTTCAAGTTCAGAACAGACACACGTTCACACTTCTTCCACTATCCACAGGTTCCACTGGTTAAGACAAGGGCTATGGACTCGATTGGTTTCGAGAAACGGCCTGCAGGCCAAAACTTTGTAGTAGGAATTTTGTCTTTTGAGGGCTATAACATTGAAGACGCACTTATTATGAATAAGGCATCCATTGAACGAGGTCTTGGAAGAAGCACCTTTGCACGAGTATATGAAAGCGAGGAGCGTAAGTATCCGGGTGGTCAGGAAGACCGCTTTGAGATTCCCGAGAGGAGTGTTCGTGGGTATCGTGCATCAGAATCATACAGAAACCTAGGTGAAGACGGTATCATTGAAACCGAAGTAGAGGTAATGGGAGGCGATGTTCTCATCGGAAGAACTTCACCGCCGCGTTTTCTTGAAGAATACTCAGAATTCGAGATTGCCTCGCCAAACCGCCGTGAAACCTCAGTAGCAGTTCGTCACGGAGAAGCAGGAGTTGTCGACAGCGTCATCCTTACTGAAACCATTGACGGAAACCGGCTCGTAAAGGTCAAGGTTCGTGATCTTAGAATACCTGAGCTTGGCGATAAATTCGCATCTCGCCACGGACAGAAGGGTGTTCTAGGTTATTTGGTACCACAACAAGACTGTCCATTCACTGAAGATGGCGTTGTACCTGACCTTATTATTAATCCACATGCTATCCCTAGTCGAATGACCATTGGTCAGATTCTAGAGATGGTCGCTGGCAAGGCTGGTTCAATGGCTGGGATGCAACAAGATGCTACACCATTCAGTGGAGTTACTGAACAGGAACTCTTTGATATTCTCATAAAGCACGGTCTGAAACACAATGGCCGAGAAACAATGTACTCTGGAATTACAGGTGAGAAGCTCAAGACTGACATATTCATTGGAGTTATCTATTATCAGCGTCTGCATCACATGGTTGCAGACAAAATCCACGCCCGTGCCCGTGGACCAGTCCAGATTCTCACACGACAACCAACTGAAGGTCGTGCCAGAGAAGGCGGCCTACGATTCGGGGAAATGGAGCGTGACGTACTCATTGGACACGGTGCAGCCATTCTTCTCAAGGGCAGACTGTTAGACGAGTCTGACAAAAGCAACATGCTTGTCTGTGAAGAGTGTGGTCTCATTGGTGTCTACGACCGCAATCGTGATGCCTACTACTGTCCAATATGTGGTACTGGCGCGAAAATAAGTAGTGTCGTTGTATCATATGCTTTCAAACTACTCATTCAAGAAATGATGTCACTCGGCTTGGCCACCAGGCTAAGACTCAAGGAGATGATCTAAGATGATGGTCAGCACCACCAAAAAAATTGACGAAATCGAGTTCGGACTTCTCTCTCCAGAGGATATCCGTAAAATGTCAGTTGCACAGATAGTTGTGGCTGATACATATGACGAAGATGGTTATCCTATTGAATCTGGAATTATGGACCCCCGTCTTGGAGTCATCGACCCTGGTCAACGTTGCAGAACATGCGGAAACCGAGTTGGCAACTGTCCTGGGCATTTCGGCCACATTGAGTTGGCTCGCCCAGTGATGCATGCTGGCTATGCAAAGGTCATCCATAAGGTTCTCCGAGCCATATGCAGGTCATGCAACCGAGTCCTTCTTACAGAAGAGGAGATTGATCACTTTAATCGTCTTTTCAAGAGATATCCTGAGATTGGCCAAAAGACTGCAAATCTCTCAAAGGAGATTTTGAAAAAGGCAGCAAAGGCAAAAACATGTCCACATTGTGAGGCTGAACAGCTTAAACTGAAACTCGAAAAACCGACATCAATCTACGAGGTTGGTGAAACTGGTTCAGTACGACTCACACCAATTGATATCAGGGCGCGACTTGAGAATATAGAAGATGATGACTATCGAATGCTTGGTATCAACCCCAATGCTGCTCGTCTTGAGTGGTCAATTCTGACAGTACTGGCGGTACCGCCAGTCACAGTGCGCCCCTCAATCACTCTGGAGTCAGGTGTGCGTTCAGAGGACGATCTAAGTCACAAACTCATTGACATTATCCGTATCAATCAGCGATTACGTGAAAACCTTGAAGCTGGTGCACCTCAGCTCATTGTTGAAGACCTTTGGGAACTACTGCAATACCATTGCACCACCTACTTCGATAATGGCGTAAGTGGTATTCCACCTGCACGACATAGGTCTGGTAGAGCATTAAGGACTTTGTCCCAGCGTTTGAAAGGCAAGGAAGGACGCTTTCGTTCCAACCTATCAGGGAAGCGTGTAGATTTTTCGGCACGTACTGTAATCTCTCCCGATCCGAACCTCAGCATGAACGAGGTGGGCGTCCCAGAGCAAATTGCAACTATTCTTACTATTCCCGAGCGTGTCACCGAGTGGAATCTCGAAAAGATGAAAGATTTGGTCATCCGTGGTCCAGACAGGCATCCTGGATGTAATTATCTAATCCGAACAGACGGCCGACGTGTAGACCTGAGATTTGTCAAGGACCGCACCATTATCGCTGATACCATTGAACCTGGTTTCATTGTGGAACGACACCTCAGCTCAGGTGACATAGTCCTATTCAATCGACAGCCATCACTTCACAGGATGTCAATCATGGCCCATGAGGTTAGAGTGATGCCCTATAGGACATTCAGGCTGGCACTCTATGTATGCCCACCATACAACGCAGACTTTGATGGAGATGAAATGAACCTCCACGTACCACAGTCAGAAGAATCTCGAGCAGAAGCACGAGTTCTCATGCGTGTACAGGAACAAATTCTCTCACCAAGATATGGTGGCCCAATCATTGGAGCGCTACAGGACTATATCTCAGCAGCGTTTCTCCTGACAAGGAAATCCAGTCTATATACATTGAATCAAGTTAATCAGCTGACTGCAGTTACAGGTTTTTCTGGAGAACTACCCGCACCAGCAATCAAAGCTCCAATACCTCTCTGGACTGGTAAACAGATATTTGGTGTGTTTATTCCCGAAGGAATTAACATCTCTTTCAAGGCCAATATCTGCAGGAAATGCACCATCTGCGTACATGATGATTGCCCATACGACTCATATGTGGTTGTTCGTGATGGAGAACTACTATTTGGTGTCATCGACGAAAAAGGATTTGGTGCAGGTGAACCAGACTCACTCTTCCACCGTATCATCAAAGAGAAGGGTTCCACAACTGCACGGGAATTCCTCGATTCTGTTGGACGATTACTTGTACGTCTTATCACTGACAGAGGATTCTCAATGGGCCTTAATGATGTAACACTCCCAAAGGAGGCCTCATCTCGCATCAAAGTCATCCTTGAAGAAGCAGATAACAAGGTCAACCAGCTTATCGAAACCTACAAGCGAGACGAGCTGGACCCTAACCCTGGTCAGACTCTTCTAGAAACATTAGAACAGAGAATTCAAGCCACGCTTGCAGAGGCACGTGATTCAGCGGGTGCAGTTGCAGGAGAACATCTCGGTCTTGAGAATTCTGCTGTTATCATGGCCCAGACAGGTGCTAGAGGTTCACGACTTAATCTTTCACAGATGGCCGCTGTTGTTGGCCAGCAGTCTGTGCGAGGTGGCCGTGTGCACAGAGGCTATATAGGTCGAACACTGCCTCATTTCGAACGTGGTGATCTCGGTGCTAGAGCTAGGGGATTTGTCAGTTCTAGCTACAAAAGCGGACTTGATCCCATAGAATACTGGTTCCATGCTGCAGGAGGTCGCGAAGGACTTGTTGACACTGCAGTACGTACATCCACATCAGGCTATATGCAACGTAGGTTGATGACCGCACTGCAGGACCTGAAAGTAGAATCTGATGGAACAGTAAGAACGGCACCAGGCAGAATTGTACAGTTCAAGTTTGGCGATGACGGCGTTGACCCAAGTAAGTCTGATCATGGGCGCTCAGTCAATATTGACATTGCAATTGAGAAAGTCCTAGGTAAGGGCAGGATAAAGTAGGAGGTAGAAAAATGCCCAAGGAAACCACCAAATCTAAGTCAACCACCAAGAAAACAACTGATAAGAAGGCTACAACCAAGAAGAGCACGAGCAAGCCTAAGACTGCTGCAAAGACTGATGCTACGCCTAAGAGCACTTCATCTCCCACATTATCAGACGCTATTACAAAGCATATGGAAAAACGTTTTGCTCAAATGCGCGAAGAGCGTCGCCTCCCTCCAAAGGTACAGTCTGAATTGGAAACCAAAATCTCTGGTCTTTCACTTGCAAAGAAGCAATTCGATGAAATATGCGATAACGTGATTGATTCCTATGAACGTGCGCTGGTAGAACCCGGCGAAGCCGTAGGCACAGTTGCTGCACAGAGCATAGGAGAACCCGGTACGCAAATGACCCTGCGAACATTCCACTATGCGGGTGTTGCAGAACTTAGCGTAACACAGGGACTCCCACGACTCATTGAAATTGTTGATGCTCGTAACAATCCCGCCACCCCCACTATGAGAATACACCTCGATAAGGATATAGCGGGAGACCGTAACGAAGCACGTAAAATTGCCAGAAACATCGAAATGGTCCGTGTTGAAAGCGTTGCAAGCAACTTTTCCATCGACCTTCTTCGTCAGGCAATTGACATTCGTCTGGATTCCGAACTTATGGAAGACAAGGGTCTCACCAATGAAGATATTGCAAATGCAATTCAGGAGAAAATCAAGGCTAAGGGTGAAGTCGAGATTGGTGAAGATGCAATCTATGTCTACCCAGCCAATGAAGGCCTAGCAGATCTTCAGCGCCTCAACGAAAAGATACGAGAAATCAAAGTGAAGGGGATTGGCGAAGTATATCACGTTGTCATTCGCAAAGAAGGTGACGAATACATCCTTTACACTGAGGGCTCGAATCTCATAGAGGCTCTTGAGATAGAAGGAATCAACTCCCATAAAGTCTACACAAACAATCTACGCGAGATCTATCAAGTTCTTGGAATCGAAGCCACTCGTAATGCTATTATCAAAGAAGCTATGAGCGTCCTCGATGAGCAAGGTATGGACGTAGATGTCCGACATATCATTCTTGTAGCAGATATGATGACTGCTGATGGAACAATTCGTCAGATTGGCCGTCATGGAATCTCAGGATCAAAGAACAGTGCTTTGGCACGTGCTGCTTTCGAAGTAACTGTCAATCATCTTTTGGGAGCTGGAATAACCGGGACCAAAGATCCACTACGTGGAATCACCGAAAATGTCATACTCGGCCAACTAATTCCTCTCGGAACTGGAGCCGTCGACCTTTTAATGAACCCACAGCCAATCGCTCCCAAGTCTAAATAGGCTTGGAAGCGTGCTACAGCGGAATCGTTAAAACGAAACTTCTGCTGGAACAGCCCAGTTTCTGGGCTTAAAACAAGTCACAGTTTAAGAAAAAGAGGTCATACAATTGAGCCTAAATCAACAGATTGCCAGCGCAGTAAGCACAGGAAAGTGCAAGATTGGCGCAAGTTCCTCCATTGACGCCCTGCGTACAGGCGAGGCTAAACTAGTAGTGGTCGCACGTAACTGTCCACAAAATGAACGCGACGATATCAACAGATATGCCCAGTTTGGCGGAATCAAGATTCAAGTCTTCGATGGAACCTCATGGGACCTCGGAGAGACCGTTGGTAAGCCCTTCATGGTATCAGCGATTGCGGTTATTCAAGCCGGAGACTCAAAGATACTGAAGAGCTGAGGCGATTCATGTGACCAAGGTCAAACTATCAATGGATGACATGCAGCTCATCGCTACTTTTGAGCGCATTACCGGCGCAGCAGCAGTTGATGTTGTCCGTGATGACACTGGTAATAGAATTCTCTTTGTCGTTCGTCAGAAGCAACTTGGCAGAGCTATAGGGAGAGGTGGCGAGAAGGTCAAGGCTGCAGCGGATGCCTTTGGAAGACCCGTCGATGTGGTCGAGATGGCAGATACTGCTGAGGATTTTGTCAAGAGCGCTCTTGCACCAGCTCGCGTCGAGGAAGTCAAGATAACCAAGACCAAGAGCGGTGACCTTGTTGCATACGTTACTGTCAAGAAAGAGGACCGCGGAATTGCTATCGGACAGAACGGACGCAATGTCGGACGTGCCAGAATTCTCGCACGACGCCATTTTGAGCTCAACAATGTCATGATTGCGTGATAGCAAATCAAAGCCAACTGGTCCGGAACATCTGTTTTTGCCACAACCTCCTAATTATTGCAGGATAGAGCAGCTAGACCGTGAGGCTTTTAAGCATACAAAAGTCGACAGCCCCTGACCACCCGCAGAGTAGACCATGTATGGTTCACTCAGCATCAATACCCACAAAGAGGTACACACTTTGGTAAAAAAGAGCCCACTCGGCGAATTCGCTGGAAGACCCCTCGGCGCTAAGCGTAGGAAGTTCCGGTGGAAAAAGCCAGATCATAAGCGACGAGTGCTCAAACTCAAGAAGAAGACCGACCCACTAGAAGGCGCTCCTCAGGCTAGAGGTATCGTACTTGAGAAGACGGGAATTGAGAGTAAGCAGCCTAATTCCGCAATTAGGAAATGTGTTCGTATGCAACTCTCCAAGAACGGTAAGCAGATTACTGCGTTCCTGCCTGGAGACGGGTCTTTGAAATATATAGATGAACACGACAGAGTGACCGTAGAAGGCATAGGTGGAGCAATGGGTGGTGCGGTAGGAGATTTGCCGGGAGTGCGCTGGAAGGTCGTAAAAGTTAACGGCGTGAGTCTTGAATCTCTGATATATGGCAAGAAGGAGAAGCCCATACGATAGGTGATTGCGATGTCTGACGAAGAAAGAATTACTGAAGAGACTGAGGCCATTCCTGAAGAGCCAAGAGCCCCCCACATCGCTCCTGATTTACTCCTTTTTGGCAAGTGGGATTCAACCGAGGTTGAGGTCAAAGACCCCGGACTTATCAATTACATTTCATTGAGGCCAGTACTGGTTCCTCACACATCTGGAAGACACGCACACCGAAGATTCAGAAAGTCCCGTGTGCCAATTGTTGAACGTTATATCAACAAGATCCTGAACGCTGGCAGCAGGAAGGACAAGAAGACCCGAACTGGTCGGAATGCAGGTAAGAAGCTGAAGGCAATCAATTTCACGCATAGAGCCTTTGAGATCATTGACTTCAAGACTGGAATGAACCCAATACAGGTTCTAGTCACAGCTATTGAGAATGCTGCACCCGCAGAAGAGACCACAAGGATATCTTATGGTGGAATGGCCTACCCACGTTCAGTGGATGTAGCCCCACAGCGCAGGATAGACATGGCTCTCAAATCTCTAGCAGTCGGTGCCGTCAGGAACGCACACAAGAACGCAAAGAGTATGGAGGAATGTATTGTAGACGAGCTGATGCTTGCATACAAGGGCGATTCCGGAAGCTATGCGATTTCTAGGAAAGAAGAGCGCGAGCGTATAGCACGTTCCGCACGATAATAACCTGTTTCTTACATAAATGTGAGAAACTTCCGTGTTCCGCCCCTCTCTTGCCAGTGTCGCCACCTCTTCGCAAATTCCCATGGACTTTGTAAAAATTAGCAAGAGCATTGTCTGTCATCATCAAGATAGGATCCCTCCTACAGACCTAGCCTCTTTCTCCTGTCTTGATGTTGGTTCATCACTCCCAGCGACAGAGAGCGTTTCCACAGTTCTTTCCACGGCAGGGCCATTATCATCCGTTTCGATTTTGTCACCAAAATCGGAAAGACTCGTTTGAGCTTGGTGAACGACCGCGGACTCCCCCGAACCTGATGATGGTTCTTTCTCGGAGAGTAAGGACTTCCCTCGTGAAGGCTTCTTCCTTTGGGCTTTCGGACGCGCACGTCGATTAGTTGTTCCTCTAACAACCGCTCTAGTCCACAGACCTAGTCCTCTCATATTGATATATCAATGAAGGCATCTTATGAACTCATACAACTTTTTCTATTATCTGTCTGCACTCTCCTAAATCCAAAAATTGCATCTCACTACTGGCGCGGTGTATTCCGTGCCTTCTTCTTCTATTTTCATTGATTTTGAGAGTGTAGACTGTTAAATTGCTCTCTACCAATACGTAATACGAAGAATCATAGCCTAACAAGAATACCAATAGGTGGGCATGAGTCAATGTGGTCTCCAGATATTAGCGACTTTCAACCAGATGACAACGTGGTCAAGGCAGAGTACAGGACAGACCGTGACCATCTCAGGGTAATCTGGCTGGAAACCGGAGTATACGAACTTCAGACCCGGTCACGCACCTACGAACCCGATGTCGACCTGTACACCCCATGGTCGGACTGGCGTACCATGATGGAGCATACGCATTTCTCCAAGGTCATGTGGATATTTGCTCAAGAGGCTCTTGAGAGGTCCGCAGTTGATGAATACACATGGGGAGAGGTTGCCCGACACGTATAGTATGGGTTTTTCTGCAACTTGTGGTTTTCTGTAGTGAATCGGAGAGTGGATATCATGACAGACTATGACAGATTACATGAGTTAGCGAGAGAGGATGTCCATTCATGCATAGAAGTTTGGAAAGAGATTCTTAGCGCTGAAGACAGAGAGGTCGAGTATGCCTATGTAAAAGGCTCCGCGATAAAGAAATGGGATTCGCCAATAGATTATGTGCCTGAAATCAGTGATGTGGATATCCATATACAAATAATCCATGATGAAGGGCTTTTGCACCCTCCAAACGACTTCAATGATGCAATGCAGATATCAGAAAAGTACGAGAAACGTTTCCATGAGATTCGTCCAGGTGCTCTACATATGCCACGGTCCCAAATCATGGTTCTTAACAGACTCAAAGAAGTAGTCGAATACTGTCCCCCTCGAATAAGTGATGTTCACATTCTCTTTGGTGAGCCAAGACAGGAGGAATTTCCTGATGCCGACACAATTCGTAAGGTGGACTTCACCAACCTTCTGAAAATGGAAGAGAAAATTGAACCTATTCCAAGGCAAGTATTCGATAGGGCTGGATATGATTTCTGGTCTGTCATCCGAGCAATGACTTGGCGTGTATCTCCATCCCCTGTCCGATTACTCAGTCAGACGCATGCTGATCCAATTGACCTTTGGTCATGGAATAGGACCAGAATCGAACAGAAGTTGCGGAACCAAGACTATGAACCGATTGCAGATTCCTACAGAGGATTCTACATGTCTGGCTGGGACTTGTTTCTTTCAGAGTTCAAGAGTCTGAGTGCATACCGTAACGTTGTAACTCACGGATATAATCTAATCAAACAATGTATGGATAAAGGGAAGAGGCTCATCCGAAGGTGATAAAACCAACCCAAACAGCCAGTTTTTTGAACTGCAACATGAAGAAATCCACACTAGCATGGGTTGCAATCCTATTCACTACAATATTTTGGGCATCATCACTGATTCTTGCCAAGATTGTCTATGCAGAACTAACTCCAATCATCTTTGTAGCACTCCGATACACTATTGCAGTTCCCTTTCTTGTTCTTCTTGTTGTAGCATCCCGCTCAAGGACAGAGAACCTGCGAAAGGCTAGAATACATTATCGAGTTATCCTGATTGCCGGCATAACAGGTCCCTTTCTATCACAAGTCCTTCAATACATTGGACTTGGGATGACTACCGCAGGGGAAACCATCCTCCTCCTTAACATGAGTCCAGTCTTTGCTGTCATCCTAGCCGCTCCTCTCCTAAGTGAGAAGATCACATGGGATAAGGTTGGAGGGCTACTACTCGCAACACTTGGAGTCACTTTCATTGTTGTAGGTGGTACACCAATAGATGCAGAGTTCGGTCTTCTACGAGTCGTAGGTGATGCAATCATCATAGTATCTACATTATTGTTTGCTGTCAATGGAATTGCTGGCAAAAAAGCGATGGATTCAGCAGATTCAGTATCTGTAACTGCTTTCAGTACAATAGTTGCTGTGCCATGCATCTGGATATCTGCCGCACTCTTTGAAGATCTATCCATTCTGATGCAATTGAGTATCAATGCATGGCTGATTGTATTATGGGTTGGTATTGTCAACTCGGTACTGGCCTTCATTCTGTACTATGAATCTATGAAATATATTGAAGCCTCAAGAGTACAAATCACGCTTAACATGATCTCAGTCTGGGGAGTTCTCATGTCTATATTGATTCTCTCAGAACCCACATCTATTCTACAGCTGTTTGGTGGCATTCTTACAATAGCTGGAGTTGTTGTGGCACAGAGATTTGCAGGTATACAGAATCCCATTGAAACTGAACCCGAAAAATCGGCTATTAGATAGTAACAATATGTGACCTTCTTCTGTGACCCTCAATAGTGGCTTCGGTATATATACTAAATCTGAGTACATATACTTGTGAAACATTATGGCTCTGGCAACTAATTACCGGACTCGACTCGTGAAGAAGAACAAGACTCAGGCCGTCAAGGCTCAGGCTCTAGCTTACGCTTACCAGACTGTTGTGAGGTGATACAATAATGGCTATCGCTAAGACAACCAAGGCTCGTAAGACAGCTCAGGCTAAGATTTCAACCAAGGCGATCACTCAGGCTTACTTCAGGAGGTAATTTCCTGATGAAGACTGAAACCCTTGGAAACGAATCTTTTGCTTTAGATCAACTCTCTTCTTCTCACAAGCCTCGCAAGGGCAGTGATTTGACTCTCAATGATGTGCTTGCGTTAGAAGCAACGTAAGCACAACTCTTTCTTTTCCTAGTCATTACGGCTGTCCAATTGGGATACCTGGTGGAAATTTCTCAAAGAACTCATTTCGCAAAATATCTAGATATACGAGTCCTTTATACTCTCCATCAATGAATTCAGTTTCTCGAAACATACCTACCCGCTTGAAACCTGATTTCTCAGCTACATGGATTGCTCTCTCATTGTGTTCCATCGTATCAAGATACACACTATGAAGACCAAGTATATTGAATGCAATCCAAAGCATGACATGTGTTGTATCAGTTCCATATCCCTTTGACCTATTAGCGGGATTATGGATTCCCAGTCCGACAGAAGCACGATGATGTGGACTTTTTATGTCATAGAACCTCGTAATTCCCAAAAACTCTCCAGTTTCCTTATCGACAACCGCAAAATGGGTCATTCCGTCTTTCCAAGGGTCTGAAACTGTGGCCTTTGCCAACCATTCTTCTACGGCACTACGGGACTTTGGTAAGGGAACACCCGCCCACCTACGAATACTCCACTCATTCTGATACTTCATGACTTCTTCAAGGTCTGACATCTCAAGCGCTCGTAGGCATACCAGCTCTCCGTAGTACATAATGGCTTGATAGAATCAATCTTGATAAATCTCACCAAAATACGATGTATTATCTCGGTATGTTCATACATATACCTGAGAACGATGCGAATTGTCCGGGTAATCAAGAAACATACGAGCGAGTTTACTGTACCCCTAATATTAACAAAAGATGACATTGTTGAAGGCGAAAAGCGAGAAACAGAATGGGATGGATGGCTCTGGTGTAAGAATAAGGTTGGAGTTTTCGGTTGGGTACCTGAGCCATACCTGAAACCTCTTCCAGATGAGAAAGGAAAGTATGTTTCACTACAAGATTACGATGCATTTGAATTATCTGTAGACGTTG